>NZ_JACJPZ010000046.1:0-37444 GCF_014696335.1 Dolichospermum sp. FACHB-1250 | reverse complement strand
TTCCTCAATATGGGCTGCAACTATTTTTTCTCGGAGATCCACTGAATATGCTTTCATGACAGTATTATCTTTATTATTACTAACTGTACCTCATAACTTCGGAAACTGCTGTAAGTTGGATCAAAAAACAGGTTAATCAAACAGAGATTAATGTGAATTTGGAGTGATTTAATCACAAAAGAAAAGTGTAGGGTGGGTTTCTCGTTCCCATACTCTGTATGGGAATGAATTACAGAAGGCTCTGCCTTCATTGATACTAAGTCACGGAGGCAGAGCCTCTAGGTAGCATTCCCAGTCGGAGACTGGGAACGAGAAAAAGGCTCTGCTTTCATTAATAAGCTGTTACGCAGCTAGATTGTACAATCCTAATATGGCTAAATTTTGTGGTGCGGGCCTCCTGCCCGCTATAATTATACAAATTAAATGCAGTACAGCTTACCAAATTATGGCATTAGAGGGTCTAAACCACCAAGACTGACTAACAGGAGGCCTCCAATAAGAGTAAACAGGACGACTCCATCTCGATCTACCACCCACTACCTCAAGTTCCAAATCAGATAATTCATCAAACTGGTTTTCAACTTGTGCTAAATCAGCAATTTGAATATTAGCCATCTTTGTATTCTCCTTGGTTTTAAAAAGTCTAGAAAAAACCGGAAATGTTGTACTTTTTCATTTCCCGACTACATCCTATTCAAAATAAAAACCTCTGTCTAGAGACTTAGACAAAATAAAAGTGACATAATTGTTTCAGTTTTGTCACCTTCAATAGCTTGATGATAACAGCATTTCACGCACAAATATCCGTAAAATTGCTATTTTAAGTTGAAAGTATCACTAAAAAACAGACAATTACGGATTAAAAATAGCTAAAAAAAGGGACATAATTGTTGCACTACTGTAGGAATTTTGTCACTTTTGCCTATTAAATTAAATATAAACAAATCTCTAACTTATTTAATAATTTAGATATATGTATTAGCTCTTATAAGCAAAAATTATATAAAATATGTAATTTATTTAACATAAATACCTAATCAGATGGTGGGTTACGCTGTCGCTAACCCACCCTACATATATTTGAAGACTTCAACAAGAGGATTAATTTAATTGCAACCAATTAAGTAAATCCGCCATACTGCTAAAATCTAGTAAAGCCTCGCTTAAATTTTCCAACTGATTAACAGAAAGAGATTGAATAAGCTGTGTCGTTTCCGGTGATAATTCACCCAATCGCTTTTTAAGCAGTTTTAAAATAACCAACCGTTCTCCTTCCTGTCTACCTTCCTGTCTACCTTCCTGTCTACCTTCTTGTCTACCTTCAAGTCGTCCTTCTTCTATTCCCCGCTCGTAACCTATGCGCTCACCAGTGGTAATATATCTCATAGTTCGCTCCTGCTCGAATTGTTTATACTCCGACCACAATTGATTTTCCAATGGTTTTGGTAAAATCATTACCCAGTCTATAAAGCGATACAGGTTACGAATATCTTGCTCTTGTAAGCCTAAATCGTATAACCTGCGAATTAAACTGAATTTCCAGATTTTGCGTTCTTGGGGATATGAGCGCGTTTGCTGGGTTTTCAAATGTGCCATAACCACTGTTGCAAAAGGATTCTTACTATTTTCTAACTCTTGCCACCGTTGTTCATAATCTAACAGTTTAATGCTACCAAATTCAAAATTTAACTTTGTCTGGGGATAATTGTAACCGTAATTACTCGGTCGCCATTCACGGTTGGTGTCACATAAAATCGCCAAGCTGATTGCGGGTTGACCAAAACTGTCAAAAATGCGATAATTGTAGGTAAATATCCGTTGACCGAAATTATCTTCTTTTTTTCCCTGAATTTCTACATGGACTAATAACCACAATTGTTCACCCTGAATTTGCCAAACTTTGACTAATTGATCAGCATATCTCTTTCCTTGTTCGGCTTCACGGGTAATTTGTTGAAATTCTTTATCGAGAAATTCATAAGGACGTTCCCAGTCAATTAGTGCCTCGGTTTCGGGAAAAAAGAATTGCATTGCTTGGGGAAAATATGCGGTGAGAATTTCTTTCCATGGACTATCAAAATCAGCCCGTTTATGAATAATATTGGTCATGAATTAATGGCAGATGATTATTTATCTTACCTGAAATTCTTAGTTACTGAATAAAAGTTATATAATCTGAATTATAGATATGGCTATTCTCCCTGGTTTGTGAATGGATTTTTTGGAACGAACCTACTAGGACACAGAGGACTCAGAGGTAGAGAAAAGGAGGTATTTATGTCTTATTTAGGATGGGTATATAAATAAAATAAACCTGAAAATTTAAAGATTCAGGTTTGTGGTAAAATTAAAGTGCTGTAAATTTAATTGCTTGCAATTAAATGTTAGATTTCATCAGTTTTCACTCCTGACAATACCCGCTTCTTTCTCAATTCGGTCTAAAGCTCTTTTAGCCCTAAAAATAAGTCGCAAATAAGTAATCTGATTATCCCAACTCAAGCGAGGTAATAAGGGTTGTGAAATATCTGAATCAGTTTCAGATTTTGCAAAGGTATTTGAATCTTCTAATGCAATAGAATCGGGGGAAATATTGTTCATGATTCTCAACAGAATTTTAGTGGGAATTAACTAAAGATTTGCCTAACTCTGGTTCTTTTTCCCACCCTTTTGGCCATTGAATTAACTCAGCCGTAAAATGCAGTGGGTCATTTTCTATCCAAGGGGCATTAATAGATTCCTCAATTAGTGCAAATTCGCCATTATCAAAGGGATTTCCATTGGCTTGACGTTGCAGAAAAACACGCTCTCTAATGCCATTTTTTTCTTGGGTTAAGGCGCGATGATGACAGTAAGGATTATTACCTCTCTTATCAAAGAAAACATGGGCAGTCCAACTACAACCACCACGACAAAGTTCCGCAAATTCACAAGTTTTGCAAAAACCCCATAGGTGTTCTGTTCCCTTGGGAGTACCAGCACCAAGATTAAATCTCAGTTCCTCTGTTTCTTCAATAATTGTCCGCAGTGAATGGTCGCGGATATTACCTCCTGTATAAGCTGTTGTCGGTAAAGATGGGCAACCTTTGATAGCACCGTCCGCTTCAATACCTAAAGCCGAGAGTCCGGCGCTACATCCCTGCCAAAATGACCACGCATCCCCCCCGCGCAATAATCGCTCATAGGGTCCGTAGTAGCCAATATTATTTCCCGGTTGCACTTGTACACCTTCCTGCTTGGCTCGTTTTGCAACACGAGCAATCATTGGATATACATCCAAAAGTTCATAAGGTTGTAATAAAATCTCGCTATTATCCGCTGCATTCCCCATAGGTACGGTTAGTTGAATTTGCCAAGCGAAAATACCCGCGTCGCGGAGATGTTCGTAAATTTGGGGAAATTCTGGGGCTGAGAGCCGATTAATTTGAGTATTACAACCAAAGGGAATACCCGCTTCTTTGAGGTTACTCATGGTCTGAAATGCCCATTTCCATGAGCCTTGTTTACCGCGAATTTGGTCATGGGTAGCTTCTAAACCATCAACGGACACAGAAACTACTTGAATCCCTGCTGCTTTCATGCGGTGGGCTGTCTCTAAGGTGATACCATAACCCCCGGTGGTCATACCACAAATCATACCAGCTTTAGTAATTGCTTGGGCAATTTCTAACCAATCGGGACGAAGAAATGCTTCACCTCCAATAATAGTAACTTCTGTAATTCCTACTTCGGCCATTTGCTGGACTAAGTTAAGAGCTTCTGCTGTAGAAAGTTCATTTGTCCTGGTATGTCCAGCGCGAGAACCACAATGTTGACAAGCTAGATTACATTTAAGGGTAATTTCCCACACTGCATAGCTAATTCGGTGATAAGTCATGGAAATATCCTCAATCAATTTTGTGAGTAAAGGATGAATAAATTGGCTTTTTATCCATCCCTAAAAACTTAATTTTTCATTTCGGAAATTGACATTTACACTCAAAAAGTGTCACCTATAACAACTCCATACATCGCCTGTACAGGTCGCCATTTCCCTTGTGGTGGCCACACGACTCCATATAATGGTCGAATTATTTGTCTAATTTTTTGCTTATTTCCAGTTATTCCCCCAAAAACAGTTGCTAATTCTTTTTCACTTAAATCTTGAATTTCATCTTCAGAATTAGCTGATTCTAAAAGTTGATAAGTATATTCTTCGTATTCTTCTAAGGTAAAATCAAAGCCGGCTGCTTTAACTATTCGGCTACACTCTTCTTTATTCTCAGCAGCTTTGATTTGGTCACGAAAAGCTTCATTATCTGCCAGATATTCATAAAAAGATTTGACGTTTTCTAAAGACATATTTTTCTCCTTTGAGATATTGGTAAAATTCCTTAATTCAGATATTAAATTCATATCTTACACCTTCTCAAGCAGGGTAGGTAGAAAATCCCCATACTAGCCAATAATCAGCTTTTTAGGATCTTATTTTTCCCAATCAGATTATGGTGCAAAATATTCAGTTAACGAGCGGTTGGTGTGGCCACTTGAATTGACAATTCAGAAGCATTGTAATTATCCGTAATTACTTGCGGACAACGCATACAAGCCGCCTTCCCTTCCTGTTGCCACCAACGACAATCTCGACGGATAGAACAGGGAGGTAATTCCTCTCCTACTGTCGGTAAATTTTCGACAATTCGTGTAGCTAAACCACAATTTTTCCCATCAAAATGTTGACAACCATTTGTGGCACAAGTTGAAGCTGTACGAAACACTTCCGCTGGTGTCACAGGACTAACTTTAGCTATTAGTTCATCTGTGATAGGTTGAGGCTGTTTCAGATAAGCTACACGAGGTTCTGCTACTGTTCCACCAATGATACCGAAAACAAAACTTTCCCCTGGTTCTGGTCTAGCACTAGGGCAAAGTGTAGTTTTTTCAGCAATTTCCTTCATCCATTTAGCCTCGAAATAAGAGGATTTTTATACCCGTCTTTTTGTTGGGACTGCGGTTTTCATACCCATCCAAGTAGGAAGGGGTAGCATACCCGCAATAATAGGAATAAGAATACCTTCACCCCTTCTCTTAACCTTACCAGTAGCTGTACCACCAGAAACGTTTTTAGCTTCTTCATCAGATACAGATGCTAGAGCCTCATTACGACGCGCTACTGCATTATTAACAGCACTATCAATTAGGTCGTTGATTTCAAGACGATGATTATTCATGTTAATTTGCCTCAGAGGTCTGTAGGTGAATTAATTTATTAAGGTTGTTATTTTTTATTCCCCCGCTACATCTTATTAAAAATAAAAACCTCTGTCTAGAGATTTAGACAAAATAAAAGTGACATAATTGTTTCAGTTTTTTCACATTCAATAGCCTGATGATAACAGCATTTTCCGCACAAATATCCGTAATTTTGACATTTAATGTTAATAAAATTACTCTAAATACAGATATTTACTGATCGAAATAGCCAAAAAAGTGAAATAATTGTTGCAATTTTGTCACTTTTGCCTATTAACTTAAATATAAACAAATGCCCGACTTATTGTAAGGATTCAGGCATTTCATTAGACTGGGAAAAGGTATAAATATCAAAAATTAAAAAATATTGATCAAAACTGGATTATCGCCTAAATTTATTTATACTTAGAAGGAAAAAAATAACCTTTATGCGGCCAACTACCATACCAAAAACCAATCTTCAGCCATCATTGTTAGACAAAGCCCTGAATCACTTTCAAGCTTGGGCAATAGAGAACCCTCAAAACCCAGTCAGCCGTACCTTTCTGCCTATAATCAGTTTTGTAGAGGGAACAATTGCCAATGATCCACCTTACCTGGATAGGAAAAGGCAAGTGCTGGGGGAGGCTTTTTGTTGTGCAGGGGAAGTAGTCTTAGGAGACTTTAAAACCCTAGAGACCGCCTTAACCTCACCCCAAGCCCGTGACTGGAGACTAGGAACTTCCATGCTTAGTTCTAGTCATGGTCCGGGAGTTGATCAAGGAGGTCGCAATGTTCTTTTAATTACTCTCTCAGACGCAGCCGCCGGCGGGGAAAATCATGATGCTTTCCGTAAGTGTGTTGATAATTACTTCTTTAATGAAGGCATGGTAATGCGTCAAAATGATCAAGTAGCACAACGGTTGTTCAATAAGTTAGCGGCTGATTATGTAGATAGAATTACCAATAATACTTTAGAAGAATTTTTCAATAATGATCAACGGGATTGGATGGGCTTTTTAGTCCGGTATCTTCACTACGTTATTTTTGGCATTAATCCTGATGATCAAGCAACAATAAGAATTATTACAACCTTGCACTATACAAAAAGGGGAACATTATATTATTTTGCTGGCAGCAGTAGTTTAGAAAAGTTAAATATATGGGGATTTCGTCAAGTTCCTGAACTGGTAGAGCAAGTAGCGACGATTTACGAAAATTCTCCAGCCTTAGCTAATTTTCAAGAGAACGACCCTAAATATCATAAAATGACGCGGCGAGAACTTGCAAAACTGATGGTGTCTTTAATGAGTATTGCCGGGTTGCAAGGGCCGCTACACTTGGGAAAAACAGCCATGGGTTATCAACCCCTTCCTGCTTACCAAGGTCGTCAAACTGATAAAATTGATATTAAGAGTTATTGGGACAGGCTCGATCTTAATGATCGTCCTAGTATTCAACTTTTTCTGTTAGAATGCGCCCGTCTGTTTATGCCTGTAAGTGCCTCTCACCGAGTAGCGACAGAACCATTTACGGTGACATTGGCGGGTAAGGCGCGAACTTTTCCGAAAGGAACTAAAATTTTAATTCCTATGCTTTTGGGGATGTTAAGTGAAGATTTTTGGGGAAAAACTGCTTATGAATTTAATGCAAACAGAGAAAATCTTTGCCCTTTTCACATGGGTTTTAATTCCGTTGGTTCTCGTCATGCAGGCCGCATTTGTCCGGGGAAAGACTTAGCATTAGAAATGCTGACCAATGTTATTATTAGCGTGGGTAAAGCTCGTCGCTCTTACTTAAGCCAAATATCCTAGTCCATATCATAAATAAATATCATGCAGCCATTTCTACCTCAAAATGACCCAAACCCCGCACAACGCCAATCTTGTCTAGAGAAAGGCCGCAAAGAGTATCAATTCATGTATGATTTTTTGCCGCCTATGGCGATGCTCAAAAGCGTACCTCCCGCAGAGAATTTTTCTACTAAGTATATTGCTGAACGGACATTAGAGGCAGCAGAACTTCCTCTAAATATGATGGCTGTTAAAACTCATGCTATGTGGGATCCTTTAGATGAATTGCAAGATTATGAGGACTTTTTCCCAGTTTTGCAAAAACCTAATGTGATGAAAACCTATGAAACCGATGATTCCTTCGCCGAACAACGGCTTTGTGGGGTGAATCCGATGGTTTTACGTCAAATTAAGCAAATGCCAGCTAACTTTGCCTTTACCATCGAAGAATTACAGGATAAGTTTGGCAATTCTATTAATTTAATCGAAAGATTGGCAACAGGAAATCTATATGTCGCTGATTATAGATCCTTGGCGTTCATTCAAGGTGGCACTTATGCCAAAGGAAAAAAGTACCTACCAGCACCTCTAGCTTTTTTCTGTTGGCGCAGTTCGGGCTTTCAAGATCGAGGCCAATTAGTCCCTGTAGCCATTCAAATCAATCCCAAAGCAGGTAAAGCCAGCCCCTTGCTAACTCCTTTTGATGACCCTTTAACCTGGTTTTATGCTAAGTCCTGTGTGCAAATTGCTGATGCTAATCATCATGAAATGAGCAGCCATTTATGCCGGACTCACCTGGTAATGGAACCCTTTGCTGTTGTCACCCCGCGTCAACTGGCTGAAAATCATCCTCTGAGAATATTACTCAGACCCCATTTCCGGTTTATGTTGGCTAATAATGATTTAGCTCGCAAGCGTCTGGTTAGTAGGGGCGGTTTTGTGGATGAATTATTAGCAGGAACTCTGCAAGAATCATTGCAAATTGTGGTAGATGCCTATAAAAGTTGGAGTCTAGACCAGTTTGCTCTACCTAGGGAACTTAAAAATCGCGGTGTAGATGATGTGAAAAACTTGCCACATTATCCTTATCGGGATGATGGAATTTTGTTATGGAATGCGATTAATAAGTTTGTATTTAACTATTTGCAGCTTTATTACAAGAGTCCAGCAGACTTGAAAGCAGACGGAGAACTGCAAGCTTGGGCGCGGGAATTAGTGGCTCAGGATGGTGGTAGGGTTAAGGGTATGAGCGATCGCATTGATACCCTAGAACAATTAGTTGAGATTGTTACTACTATCATATATATTTGTGGTCCGCAGCATTCGGCGGTTAATTTCTCCCAATATGAATACATGGGTTTTATTCCTAATATGCCCCTAGCTGCTTATCAACCAATTCAACAAAAGGGTGATATTAAAGACCGTCAAGCCCTCATAGATTTTCTACCACCTGCCAAGCCCACAAATACCCAATTATCAACTGTGTACATACTTTCAGACTATCGTTATGACAGACTGGGATATTATGAAGAGGAAGAATTTACAGATCCAAATGCTGACCAAGTTGTGAATAAATTTCAGCAAGAATTGAATATGGTACAGAGAAAAATTGAATTGAATAATAAGGGACGTTTAGTACATTACGAATATCTCCAACCAAGACTCATTCTTAACAGTATTAGTATTTAACTAATTGCAGAATAGACAAAACCCCATTTTAATAATTTTTAATAATATTAAAATGGGGTGTTTTATTCCTCATTAGATATGATAGTTTATTGCAACATTTCTCGTTCCCATACTCTGTATGGGAATGAATTACGGAAGGCTCTGCCTTCATTGATACTAAATTATGGAGGCAGAGCCTCTAAGTAGCATTCCCAGTCGGAGACTGGGAACGAGAATTAAAGAGAATCAAAATCCAATGCTACCAGAAAAACCGCCGGATCCGAAGCTAATCGAAACACTCTTAATCCTCAATTTTTTAAGAAATTTACTCAACCAAGAACCACCCACTACCTCAAGTTCTAAATCAGATAATTCATCAAACTGGTTTTCAACTTGTGCTAAATCAGCAATTTGAATCTTAGCCATTTTGGTATTCTCCTTAGTTTAAAAAGTCAAAAAATCTAGAAAAAACCGGAAATGTTGTACTTTTTCATTTCCCGACTACATCATATTCAAAATAAAAACCTCTGTCTAGAGATTTAGACAAAATAAAAGTGACATAATTGTTTCAGTTTTGTCACCTTCAATAGCTTGACGATGACAGCATTTCACGCACAAATATCCGTAAAATTGCCTTTTTAAGTTGAAAATATCACTAAAAAACACACAACTACGGGCTGAAAATAGCCAAAAAAAGGGACATAATTGTTGCACTACTGTAAGAATTTTGTCACTTTTTCTTATTAACTTAAATATAAACAAATCCCTAAATTATTAAATAATTTAGATATATGTATTAGCTCTTACAGCAGTTTCCGATATTATGAAGTACAGATATTAATCATAAAACTCTTGTGGTGCGGGCATATTGCCCGCTAGATATGTACCTCATAACACCGGGAAGTGCTGTATAAGCATAAATCCTATGAGATATGCAATTTATTTTACATAACTACCTAATCAGATGGTGGGTTACGCTGTCGCTAACCCACCCTACGTATATTTGAAGATTTCAACAAGAGGATTAATTTAATTGCAACCTAAGACTCCATTTCCGCTAATTCTAACCAACGTTCCGTGGCTACATCAATATTTTTCTTGAGGGTTTCCACCTGTTCATAAAGTTTTTGCACTTCGCTATAATTCCCCGCCATAGTTGTTAATTTCTTTTCTAATGCTGTTTTCTCAGCTTCTAATTTGGCAATTTTTCCTTCTAATTCTGCAAATTCCCGTCTTTCCCAATTAGATAACCTGCGGCGTTTTTTAGTCTCTATAACTGGAGATGTCACCTTTTCCACAATGACAGCCTTTGGTGTTTCCTGTGGTTGGGCTTCTTCAGCTTTTTTATAATCTAAATAAATAGAATAATTCCCTGGATATTGACGTAAACTTCCCCCTGCTTCCAAAGCGAAAATTGTATCTACTGTCCGATCTAAAAAGTAACGATCATGGGAAACTACAATTACACAACCATTAAAATCTTCCAGATAATCTTCTAATACTGCTAATGTTTGGACATCTAAATCATTAGTCGGTTCATCTAAAATCAAGACATTGGGCGCACTAATAAGAATACGCAATAGGAATAAACGACGTTTTTCTCCGCCAGAAAGTTTATGAATGGGTGCATATTGTTGATTTCCCGGAAACAAAAATCTCTCTAACATTTGGGAAGCAGTGATTTTAGTTCCGTCGGATATTTCAATAAATTCTCCTTCTTCTTTAATATAATCAATCACGCGCTGATCTTCATTCACAGCGGTTAACAATTCTTCTGAATGTTGGTTAAAATAACCAATATGAATTGTAGTCCCAATTTCTACAATACCAGAATCTGGTTTAATTCTGGCGGTAATAATATCCATTAAGGTAGATTTTCCTGCACCATTTCCACCAATAATACCAATTCTATCTTCTGGACTAAATTCATAGGTAAAATCCTTAATTAAGGTTCTACCATTGTAGGCTTTACTAACATTTTTGAGGTCAATAACTTTCTTACCAATACGACGACCAATGGTAGAAATATCAACCTTACCATTAAGTTGTTTAAACTCAGTATCTCGCAGAGCATGAGCGCGTTCAATTCTAGCTTTTTGTTTCGTACTTCTAGCTTTTGGTCCTTTTTTTAACCATTCTAATTCTCGTCGTAAAATTCCTTGATGTTTCCGTTGAGTGCTAACAGCCGACTCTTCAGCTAAGGCCTTTTTTTCTAGATAATAGGAATAATTACCAGTATAAGTGTAAATATCACCGCGATCAATTTCGATAATTTTATTAGTAACTCTATCTAGAAAATAACGATCATGGGTAATTAATAAAAGTGCGCCACGATAGCGATTTAAATAACTTTGTAACCATTCTACAGACAGGGCATCAAGATGGTTTGTCGGTTCATCCATTAATAATAAATCAGGTTCTGATATTAAGGCTGCGGCTAAAGCAATGCGCTTGCGATATCCCCCTGATAATGTGCCAACTTTCACATCAAAATCAGCAATTCCTAGTTTTGTTAAAATGATTTTAGCGTTGGTTTCTACTTCCCATGCACCTGTGGCATCCATGCGCTGCATTACACTGGAAAGACGAGACATTAATTGACTATCATCGGGATAATGTGCCAATTTATCAGACAATTCTTCGTACTCTTTAACTAGGTGGATTTGTTCACCACTGTCAGCAAATACCTGTTCTAAAACTGTGTGATTTTCGTCTATATCTGGCTGTTGGGGTAAGTAAACAATTTTCGCACCGGAATTAACTAAAATTTGGCCGCTATCAATTGATTCTAAGCCGGCGATCATTTTTAATAAAGTTGATTTACCAGAACCATTAGTACCAATCAAACCAACTTTGTCATTAGTATCAAGACTAAAATTAGCATCTTTTAAGAGTTCTTTAATGCCAAAATCTTTTTTAACTGACTGTAATGTAACAATGCTCATATTATCTGGTAATTAGTGATTAAGAATGAGGTGGGCATTGCCCACCCTAAAGACGATTGTAAACGAAATTCTAGACAAATAAATCGAGGGGTAAATGTCCATACATTTCGTTAACTCCTCCCTCTTGATAGGACTGACAAGATACTAGCACTCCCCGATGATGACCAGAATAGGAATCGAGATAACACAAGCCATTTTTGCCATTTAATTTGATGTAAACTGGTCCTTCTGGTTGCGGTAAATCAGTTGGTGGTTGATAACCCAAAGCGCGAGAATAGGTTTTCATGGCTAAAATTCCCTCTTCGGCTGTATCAGCACAAATACCTAAAATTTGATAATCAGTCAGACTGGTGACAAAAATTAATGCCTCACGGGTGGGAATTTTCTCCGACGGTTTCAGAATGGGGGCGATATCCAGACAGTTGAATTTGTTGAGTATTTTCCTGGCTTCTGGCAGTGAGAGTTGCTGATAATTGGGAGTAGACATAATATGATTTGTCTAGTTTTACGTCTGGTTTAGGTTGTGGGAGTGAGATTTGATCACATTACTAGCATTTTTGAACAAAATCAAGATTGATATGACATATTCCGCTCTAAAAAAGCTAATAATTGCCGGTAAAATTAGCACATCTTGTTTCTAGGCAATGTCATTATACCGTTGATTAACGCTCTGGTTTTACTTGAGAATAATTTTGGCGATAATATTTTTCTAATATAATTGCTAAAACTGGAGTTTGCCAAATTAGTAGTTAACAATAATCGTCAAGGTTCGATGACGATAGATGCCAATTTATTCCTGAAGGAAGATAACTGTATCTATTATTTCAATTTTCATAACTGATTAACTTGATTATGTGGTAATATTAATTGTAAGTAATTAGCAATTAATAATTAGCAATTAATGTGAATATACCATTAAAATCTCCCCGCTTATCACAAAGACGTACAAATTCTGTACATCCTCTCCAGCGTTTATTTAAGTATGGACATAAGTATACTAAACAAATTCGGCTGGCCATTGGCGCTTCTATCTTGAATAAATTTTTTGATTTAGCACCACCTGTATTAATTGGGATTGCGGTGGATGTGGTAGTCAAGCAAGATAATTCTATCATTGCTGGGTTAGGTGTCAAGGATATTTATGGGCAATTCTTAATTTTATCCTTGTTGACGGTGATTACTTGGGTGTTGGAATCATTGTTTGAATATGCCTATAAATTATTATGGCGCAATTTGGGGCAGAATATTCAGCATAACTTAAGATTGTCCGCATATAAACACCTGCAAGAATTAGAATTAGCTTATTTTGAAGAACGTAGTACGGGGGGTTTAATGTCTATCCTCAGTGATGATATTAACCAATTAGAGCGGTTTTTAGATGTGGGTGCAAATGATATTATTCAAGTCACGACAACTATTATCATCGTTGGTGGTGCATTTTTTATTTTAGCTCCTAGTGTGGCTGGGATGGCAATTTTACCCATGCCTTTTATTCTCGGTGGTTCGATAGTTTTTCAGAAATTTCTCGCTCCTCGTTATGCTGATGTTCGGGAAAAAGTAGGTTTATTAAATAGCAGATTGTCTAATAATTTGAGCGGAATTACTACCATTAAAAGTTTTACTGCCGAAGATTATGAATCTGCTCGTGTAGAATTAGAAAGTAATGCTTATCGTCACAGTAATGCAGTAGCGATCGCCTTATCTGCGGCTTATATTCCCATCATTCGGATGTTCATTTTAATAGCTTTTACAATATTGCTATTATTCGGCGGTATGGAAACAGTAGCCGGAAGGTTGGCTGTCGGTGCTTATAGTTCTTTGGTGTTTTTAGTGCAGCTTTTATTATGGCCATTAACCAGATTAGGAGATACTTTTGATTTATATCAAAGAGCTATGGCTTCTACTAATCGAGTCATGGATTTATTAGATACTCCTATGACAATTCCTACGGGAAATATTGATTTACCTATAGATATGATTCGGGGAGCTTTAGAATTTAAAAATGTCAGCTTTGCTTATCAGAATAGAAACCCAGTTATCAAAAACTTATCTTTAGAAATTCCAGCGGGAAATACAATTGCTATTGTCGGTTCAACAGGTTCAGGTAAAAGCACTTTAGTTAAGTTATTACTGCGTTTTTATGAAGTACAAAATGGTAAAATCACTCTGGATGGAATTGATTTACAACAGTTAAATTTACGAGATTTACGCCGCGCTATTGGTTTAGTCAGTCAAGATGTCTTTCTATTTCATGGTACAGTGGGAGAAAATATTGCCTATGGTACTTTCACTGCTACTAATGAAGAGATCATCATGGCCGCGAAAATAGCAGAAGCTCATGATTTTATTATGAATTTACCCCAAGGTTATGAGACAATAGTAGGGGAAAGAGGACAAAAATTATCTGGAGGACAAAGACAACGAATTGCGATCGCTCGCGCAGTATTAAAAAATCCACCAATTCTGATTTTAGATGAAGCTACTTCAGCAGTAGACAATGAAACCGAGGCCGCAATTCAACGTTCCCTAGAACGAATTACGGTCAATAGAACTACTATAGCTATAGCTCATCGTCTTTCGACAATTCGCAACGCTGATTGTATTTATGTCATGGAACATGGTAAATTAGTAGAAGCAGGAACTCATGAACAACTGTTAGAAAAAAATGGCATTTACACCAGTCTCTGGCTGGTGCAATCTGGGTTAAAATAGAGAAAATTATCATAAAATAAAATTACCAATTAACGATCATGTTTAGTATTCCCCAACCAGAAACAGAAGACAATAAATGGCGCAGACAATTAGATAAATTTGTCAAAAACAATCAGCCAGAGCTAGCTGCACTTTTTTGGGGGTTGTGGTTAGAAAATGGCAATAGTCAGGGAACTATCGGTATTGATTTCCAACCAACTCCCCATTTTGTCTATTGTCCCCAATCCGAAATAGAAAAGTTGAATGATAGAGTTGAAAATCGTCTCCAAGAAATTTTGGGAATTATTGATAATCATAAACCCGAAACAGAGGTAGTCATGATTGGAATTGGTAAAGGAGAAATTAAACTAATCCAATTCGCACCCAAATCATCACCAGAAGCCTGTTTTCATGAAATAGGAAAAGATGTAGATGGATTATTGGATTTACTAGAACAGCGATTAATTGAGCAAATTAGCGATCGCTAGAAGCATTGATTGTGCTATAATAGGTCAGAAAAAATACACAATAATTGAATTAATTTATGATTCACCATTTTTCTATTGCTGCTGAAAATCCCCAACATACAGCCGCAGTTCTCGCCGAAATCATGAACGGAAACGTCCTTCCCTTCGCTCCTCATTCAGGTAGTTACATGATGCTATCCCCCGACAAATACGGAACAGGAATTGAAGTTTATCCATTAAAAATTGTCATCCAACCTGGTGAAGGAGAACAAAGTTGTCAGTTTCAAGAAACTTCTCACCCCAACAATTTTACAGCTACTCATGCAGCCATTTCCGTTGATTCTACCCAAGAACAAATAGAAGCAATTGGTCATAGAGAAGGTTGGAGAGTTATCCGTTGTCGTCGTGCTTTCTTTGATGTGATGGAATTTTGGGTAGAAAATAGAGTCATGATAGAATTTCTCACACCAGAAATGACAGATCAATATTTAAAACTCACACAGTCAGACAACTTGCTTTAATTCAGAAAAAGTGCTACTACTAGAAAAATGATGATTTTGGCTCAAAGCTTAACTATTGACTCGGTTTTAGTAAATAACTGTATCCAGTTCACAACCTGGGGATTTTCCTCCCTCCTACTCGCGGAAATTGTCAGAGATGCTTATCATGCTTTGTGTCATCAAATAACATGGTTAGCGAAATGGCATAATAAACATCATGCTGTATATAAACGGGATTTAACTTTAATTTCCCAACAAGCCTACGTAGACTCCCAATTGTATCACGATATCGTCGAATCGGTGATACTAGTAATCATCTTAACAATAATTGCCTTAGTAGCCCATCAATGGGGGTTATGGTTAGGAGTTGCTTATGCTGTTACTTTTTTATACGGTGCATCCCTGCGATATTTCCAAGGAACAATAGATACAGACTACAATCATTTACCCGGACCATTAGACGCAATTCCCTCCGTTTGGTGGGTAAATAGAAGCTATCATTGGCGACATCATTTTGATGATGTTAATGCTTACTATAGTGGTGTTTTTCCCCTAGTAGATAAAATTCTGGGAACAGGGCTTTCTCTCAAAGGAAAAACCGTAGCTTTAACAGGTGCTTCTGGTGCATTAGGACAAGCACTAGTAGGCGAATTATTAAAGCATAACGCCAAAGTGGTGGCATTAACAACCAACCCGGAAAAAATTACAATTCAACCGCGGGTTAAAGTTATCAAATGGGAATTGGGTAATGAAGCACAACTACAGGAAAGTTTAGAAAAAGTTGATATTCTCATTATCAATCATGGGGTAAATGTCTATGGAAATAGAGATTCTACTGCCATTTATAACTCCTATCAAATTAACACATTTTCCGCCTTAGAATTGATAGATATTTTTTCTGCAACCGTCAGAGGACCCCAAGACAAAGCCACCAAAGAAATTTGGGTAAATACATCAGAAGCAGAAGTTTCCCCAGCCTTCAGCCCTTTGTATGAACTGAGTAAAAGAGCATTAGGGGATATTGTCACCCTCAAAAGATTAGAACAAAATTGTGTAATTCGCAAATTAATTTGCGGACCATTCAAAAGTCAATTAAACCCCTATGGTATCATGTCAGCGTCCCAAGTAGCAAAGGGAATTTTATTTTTCGCCAAACGAGATTTTAGAAATATTATCGTCACAGTCAACCCCTTGACCTATATACTATTTCCCCTCAAAGAATTTAGCACCTGGTTATACTATCGGATTTTTAGTAAAAGGATGAAAAGCGAATAATTATAAAAATAACATTGCTAAATAAAATCTAACAGTCTCCTTTCTCTCCACCTCTGTGTCCTCTGTGCCTGGAGTGGTTCGTATCAAATAAGATAACTAATGATTTGTGAAAATGATCTAATCTCAAAATAACATAGTATACTGGGGTTAGTCGTATTTAACCCCAGTTGGATGAGCGAAAACAATTGCACTTTCCGGTGTTATGAGGTACATATCTAGCGGGCAAGATGCCCGCACCACAAGAGTTTCATGATTCAACTTTGTACCTCATCAGAGCGGAAAACGCTGTAATTCCCTGGCTTCCTTGGAGATTTTCTGTGAATATTTAATGATTATAAATTATGATTCAGAGAAAAATATATTTTCTATCATTCACAAAAACCTATATTTCATAAAAAAACATCCTGTTAATCCTCTAATTCTGGATATCCTGATTCTGACCATTATTTCTCTTGAAAATCTTGACCATTCTCAACCATCTTCTTCCCCTGAATTACCTGCAAACTCCCACCAGCATATAAACTAGGTTGACCGACATCAAAACCATAATCTGTTAATAAACCGGGTAAATCTGTTTTCAACAATTCCCAAGCTGTCTCCGTTTCAAATAACCAGAAAAATACCGCTAACCCCGGCCAAAATAGGGGATTTGTTGGGGGGTGAAAATCTATCAAAGTAAAAACTCCTCCCGGTTTTAACACTCGATAAACCTCCGTAATGATTTTTCGCAGTTGTTCCGGCTGCATTTCGTGTAAAGCCGCGCTAGTATGTACTACATCAAATAAATTATCTGCAAAAGGCATATCTTCCGCAAAAGCTTGGATATATGTAGCCTTTGGTACATTTTTCTGCGATCGCTGTATAGATAATGGAGAAGCATCTAAACCGGTGACATGATTGGAAAAATTCACCAAAAATCTGGTAACATGACCACTACCACAACACAAGTCTAAAATCTGGGTATCTGCTTTTAGTTCTAAATTTTCTAAAGCTAGACGACGAAACCGGGCTTCACCCCCCACAGTGACAGCGGCTAACCGGGAGATGCTATCATATAACCATTGGTATCTGTAACTCAAATCTCGAAAAATTGTCGCCATTGTATTTTTCCTGCCGATAAAGCTTTATATTTAATTAAAGATATATTGTTAACAACTTTAGTAAAAAATCTGTAAAGATTGGGGGAAAGTAATTGCTATGGGTCGTATAGGGGTATTATTACTTAATCTTGGTGGTCCAGATAAACTCGAAGATGTCGGACCGTTTTTGTATAACCTGTTTTCAGATCCAGAAATTATCCGTTTACCGTTTCGCTGGATGCAAAAACCCCTAGCTTGGTTTATTGCTACCCGCAGACAAGAAACATCTCAAGAAAATTATAAGCAAATTGGTGGCGGTTCTCCATTGCGACGGATTACAGAAGAACAGGGAGAAGCTATTAAATGTCAGCTAGGTAAATTAGGACAGGAGGCTAATATCTATGTAGGAATGCGTTATTGGCATCCTTACACAGAAGAAGCTATTGCCCAACTTACCCAGGATAACATTGATAAGTTGGTAATTCTCCCCCTTTACCCGCAATTTTCCATCAGCACTAGCGGTTCTAGTTTTCGGTTATTAGAACAATTATGGAAGGAAAACCCCAAACTCCAAGGTCTTGAATATACGGTGATTCCTTCTTGGTACAAAGCATCAGGTTATTTGCAAGCCATGTCAGAACTGATCATTGGGGAACTGGAGAAGTTTCCTGATCCTGATCATGTGCATATATTCTTCAGCGCCCACGGTGTCCCTAAAAGCTACGTCAAGGAAGCAGGTGATCCCTACCAGCAGGAGATTGAAGAATGCACTTACTTAATTATGCAAACCCTCAACCGTCCTAATCCCCACACTCTGGCTTATCAAAGTCGTGTTGGTCCTGTAGAATGGCTACAACCTTATACAGAAGATGCACTGAAGGAACTAGGCGGAAAAGGGGTGAAAAATCTCGTAGTTGTTCCCATTAGTTTTGTTTCCGAACATATTGAAACACTACAAGAAATTGACATTGAATACCGAGAAATAGCTGAAGAAGCAGGAATACACAACTTTGGACGGGTCCCAGCACCCAATACCAATCCGGTGTTTATTCAAGCTTTATCTGACTTGATTATTGATGCCCTTAAACAACCCAACTTGAAACTCTCTCAAGTTACCCAAATGAAAAAAAGGGTGAGAATGTATCCTCAAGAACGTTGGGAATGGGGAATAACCACCAGTGCCGAAGTTTGGAATGGTCGAATCGCCATGTTAGGATTTATTGGGTTGATGATCGAGTTAGTTACAGGTAAGGGCTTACTGCACGTGATCGGACTGTTACATTAAACATCTTCAAAAAAAAGATTGTAGAGAAGTTCCATGGGACTTCTCTACCAGGGTTTTAGGAAACGCACATTTAATTTTCACCCCCATCTATAATCAATTCTAAATACCCAGTCGTTGATAAACTTGTTCTAAATGCTGGAGATGATGTTGCGGATCAAAACAAGCTTCTATCTCAGCAGTTGACAAGTTTTTAATGACGCGCGGATCTTTGGTAATTAAATCACGGAAGTTCCCTTCTGGTTTGTTCCAAGCGGTGTGGGCGCTTTCCTGAACTATGGAGTATGCTTCTTCGCGGTTCAGTCCTTTGTCAATTAAAGTCAATAATACTCTTTGACTAAAAACTACTCCACCATAACAGTTGAGATTCCGTGTCATGTTTTCAGGATAAACCAGGAGGTTATTCACCAGGTTAGTGATTTCGTGTAGCATGAAATGGGTTAAAATGCAAGCATCTGGTAAAATCACCCGTTCTACAGAACTGTGGGAAATATCCCGTTCATGCCATAAAGCGACGTTTTCTAAAGCTGCACCAGCATAACTCCTGACTAGTCGTGCCATTCCTGTTAACCGTTCAGAACGGATAGGATTACGCTTGTGAGGCATAGCACTAGAACCCTTTTGTCCCTTGGCAAAAAATTCCTCAACCTCTAAAACGTCTGTTTTTTGCAGGTTACGAATTTCTACAGCAAACCGTTCTATAGAGGCAGCGAGTAGCGCTAATTGTTGCACAAAGTCAGCATGAAGATCACGGGAAATTACTTGTGTAGAAGCAGTATCGGGTTTAAGTCCGAGTTTTTCACAAGCGATCGCTTCCACGCGCGGTTCTATATTAGCATAAGTTCCCACTGCACCAGATATTTTCCCGACCGCGATGGTTTTCTTGAGAATTTGCAGCCGTTCCTGGTGTCGTAATACTTCCGCTAACCAACCAGCTAACTTAAAACCAAAGGTAATTGGTTCAGCGTGGATACCATGCGATCGCCCAATCATCACCGTATACCGATGGGTTGTAGCTTTTTTGCGAATTGCTGCAATTACATCTTCTAAGCGTTTTAACAACAAGTCCAGACTAGCCACTAATTGTAAAGCTAAAGCAGTATCTAATACATCTGAACTAGTTAGACCTAAATGAATATAGCGACCAGCATCACCTACATATTCATTAACATTTGTCAAGAAGGCAATAACATCATGACGAACTTCCGCTTCAATTTCTAGCACCCGTTTGGGGTCAAAATTCGCCTTAGCCTTAATTTCCTCAACTGCTGCTGCTGGAATATAACCCAGTTCTGCCTGTGCTTCGCATACCGCGATTTCTACATCTAGCCAGGTTTTCAGCTTATAGGTTTCACTCCACAGATTGCCCATTTCCGGCAAAGTATAACGCTCAATCACATTTACAGGATCTAATACAACTGTCATATTTTACATTGTAAATTACCCCTTGTGGAAAATAGACAAGAGGGTTAATCAACAGAAGAATTTTGATCAGATGTTTCTTGGGGAAGTTCCTTAAATCCCAATATCTGTATGAGACTAAAGGAAGAAAAACATCTTGATTTTTATTCAAGTCTAGGAGGATTTATGCGTGCAGTGTTAATGGCAGGTGGGTCGGGAACGCGGTTGCGTCCTTTGACTTGTGATTTACCCAAACCCATGGTTCCGATCTTAAATCGTCCTATTGCTGAACATATTATCAATCTTCTTAAAGGACACCGGATTTATGAAGTAATTGCTACATTACATTATTTACCAGATGTTCTCCGTGATTACTTCCAAGATGGCAGTGATTTTGGTGTACAAATGACCTATGCTATTGAAGAAGACCAGCCTTTAGGAACGGCAGGTTGTGTAAAAAATATTGCTGAACTTTTGGATGAAACCTTTTTAGTGATTAGTGGTGATAGTATCACAGATTTTGATTTGACTGCGGCCATTGAATTTCATCAACAAAAACAATCAAAAGCGACTTTAATATTAACCCGTGTGCCTAACCCCATCGAATTTGGTGTGGTAATTACAGATACAGAAGGACGCATTAACCGATTTTTAGAAAAACCTTCCACCAGTGAAATTTTTTCTGATACCGTCAATACTGGAACTTATATTTTAGAACCAGAAGTTTTAGATTATTTACCAGAACACACTGAATGCGACTTTTCTAAAGATTTATTTCCCTTACTACTAGCTAAAAATGAGCCAATTTACGGTTATGTTGCCGAGGGATATTGGTGTGATGTAGGTCACTTAGATGCCTACCGTGAAGCCCAGTATAATGCTCTAGAAAGGAAAGTTTTGCTCAAAGTAAGTTATCCAGAAATTTCCCCTGGTTTATGGGTAGGACAAAATACTTATATTGATCCTACAGCCAAAATTGACACTCCAGCGGTAATTGGTAATAATTGCCGAATTGGTGCAAGAGTACAAATTGAAAATGGAACAGTGATTGGTGATAATGTGACAATTGGTGCTGATGCCCATCTAAAAAGACCAATTATTTGGAATGGAGCAATCATTGGCGATGAAGCCCATTTGTCAGCTTGTGTAATCGCTCGTGGTACTCGTGTAGACAAACGCGCCCACGTTTTAGAAGCGGCTGTAGTGGGTTCATTATCCACCGTGGGAGAAGAAGCGCAAATTAGTCCTGGTGTGCGAGTTTGGCCGAGTAAAAAAATTGAGTCCGGCGCTATTCTCAATATTAATCTGATTTGGGGAAATACTGCCCAACGGAACTTATTTGGACAGCGGGGAGTACAGGGATTAGCCAATATTGATATTACCCCAGAGTTTGCGGTCAAATTGGGTGCTGCCTATGGTTCAACCTTAAAACCGGGTTCAATAGTCACCGTTTCCCGTGATCAACGCAATGTTTCCCGCATGGTGACACGCTCTTTAATTGCTGGTTTAATGTCTGTAGGTGTAGATGTGCAAAACCTGGATACTACAGCTATTCCCATCGCCCGGACGGTGATCCCCACAATGTCCGTAGCGGGGGGTATTCATGTGCGAGTACACCCAGAACGCCGTGATTATATCTTAATTGAATTTATGGATTTTAAGGGCATTAATATCTCTAAAGCCCAAGAAAAGAAAATTGAGGGGGCCTATTTTAAAGAAGATATGCGTCGTTCCCAAAGTCATGAAATTGGTGATGTGATATATTCTAGCCAATTGATGGATCGCTACTGCAAGGCCTTTGAGAAATTATTGAATGTGGACACTCTGCGTAACAGTCGGGCAAAGGTGGTCATTGACTATGTTTACGCCGTGTCTGGGGCAATTTTACCGCAAATGCTAGATAAATTTGGGGCTGATGCGGTGGTATTAAATGCTAGTTTGAATAAAACGGCCATTTCTAACGCTGATCGAGAATTACTATTAACTCAATTAGGCCACGTTGTCGAGGCCGTAAACGCTAACTTTGGGGTACAAGTATCAGCTAATGGGGAACAACTAATTTTAGTTGATGAATCGGGTTTTCCCATTCGCGGTGAAATGTTAACCGCTTTGATGGTTGATATGATGTTAACTGCTAACCCTAGAAGTTCCGTCGTTGTTCCCGTTCATGCTTCTAGTGCGGTGGAATTAGTTGCCCATCGTCATGATGGTAATGTAATTAGAACTAAAGCGAATCCGACGGCTTTAATGGAAGCTTGTCAAAAAAATTCTCACGTGGTTTTAGGTGGTAGTGGGGAAACTGGGTTTATTTTCCCCCAATTACACCCAGGGTTTGATTCCATGTTCTGTATAGCCAAGCTGATTGAAATGTTAACCATTCAAGAGCGATCGCTGGCAACCGTACGTTCTGAATTACCCCGTGTGATTAATAGAAATTACACCCTTCGCTGTCCCTGGACTGCTAAAGGGGCGTTAATGCGTTATTTGGTCGAAACCCACCCCGCTCAAAATTTGGAATTAATTGACGGTGTGAAAATTCGTCAACCCTATGATGACAATTGGCTTTTGATTTTACCAGATGCCAGTGAGCCTTTGGTTCATCTTTATGTTAACAGCAGCGATCGGGATTGGGTTGATGAAACCCTCAGAGATTACCGTTCCCGTATTCAATATTTTGTCGAACGTGAACAGGAGAATTACAGATTGGATATGTAAGCGGTGGGATAATTTACAGCAAGTAGCTTTGAGTGAAGTACACCTTGTGCGGGCAAGATGCCCGCACCACAAGAGTTTTATTATTAATATCTGTACTTCATAATATCGGGAACTGCTGTATGTTCTGTGTCCAGACACAAAGGAGCAAAAACCCAAAGTTTGAGATTTTAGATCTTCTCATGGTTATTCCCTATTTCCTGGAATAATTTTGGCTTGGGAATACATGGACGGGAACAGAATATTTACTAGTTACGTCAAAATAGACGAGTTTCATCTGAAAATTACTTTTACACAACTATTGTCTGAAAAACTATAGTTGTTTTTTTTGGCATCTATCTACAGTTATCAGGACATCTCCCCCTATGATCAATCATGTAATGTTCCGATATGGAACCTTAACGCTTTTTTCGATATTTACCCTGATGGGGACAATTGGCGTTAAGACTGTACTTGCATCATCAGCAGAAGAAGCAGCCAATCGCGTTTGTACTCAAGGCAGTGCCGCCGTTGTCACAGTTAAAATTGGTAACGCCCATGGTAGCGGTTTTTTAGTCAGTCAAGATGGTTTAATTATTACCAACGCTCATGTCGTAGATGGTAGTCCTAGCGTTGTTACTGTGGTATTTCGGGATGGTAAACAAGTACCCGCCGATGTGATCGGTTTTGCTAGGGGTGGAGTGGATTTAGCAGCCTTAAAAATCCAAAACCGCAGAAACTTACCATATCTAAGTTTAGCTCGTCCTGGGACTGCTAAAGTAGGTTATCGAGTATTTGCGATTGGTAGTCCTCTTGATGCTGATAACCGTGATACCTGCACCCAAGGTAATATTAGCCGCATACGTCCCGACGGAACTATTCAACATACCGCACCTTTAAATCCTGGTAATTCTGGTGGCCCCTTATTAAACAGCCTAGGGGGAGTTATTGGTGTCAATACTAGTGTAGCTTTAGCTCCCGTTATTGTTGGTGGTATACCAGTGGGTGGTATACCTGCTGGAACTGGTATTAACTTTTCTCAACCAGGAGAAAAAGTCAAATCTTTTTTAGCAGATATCAAACAACAAAAAGTTTCTCCTATCTCGACCCTCCCTACAACAAAAGAACCATCTTTAACAACTATTTCCCTTGACGGTCAAGTAATTAATAGTAGTTTAAATAGCAGTCCTGATTATTATATATTTTCAGGTCGAGGAGGTCAAACGGTTGTGATTGAAATGGATAGTCAAAAGATTAATCCTTTCTTAACCTTATCTCAAGTTATCGAATCTGATGCTGGGAAGAAGATTGAAAAAATTGTTGAAAATGATGACAAAGGAGCAGGTAATTTTAATGCTATAATTGTGATCACATTACCAGCAGATGGGACTTATTTAATAACTGCCACTTCTTCCGAAAAGGGGGAAACTGGTAATTATAGTTTACGGGCTATTTCCAAATATGAGTAGGTTGGGTTGACGAAGGAAACCCAACATCCATTTTAATAATCAACATCATTTTTTTTATTCAGGGGAATCAAAAATCATGAAATTACAATCACTTTCCACCTTTTTAGGATTAACAACATTGACCTTAACCATGAGCATAAATCCTGGTTTTAGTCAAGATAATACGTCTGAAAATCAACCTAATCAAGTCACATTTTTGTGTCAAGAAATATTTGATCCAGCCAGTGGTGAAAAAGTTCCCGCTACCATTGCTTGGGTTCCTGAACGTCAAGGTCACGTACGGTTTATTGGTTGGAAATCTGAGTATTTTGCCAAAGGTGGCTGGGCTCCTCAAAAACGTTGCCAAGAAGTATCTAAAAAATTCCAGAATTTTTATGAAGCAGGTCGTTTAAACCGCTTGACAACGGGTAAAAACAATGGTTATTCTGTGGTTTGTGCTGTGGCAAATAATGAACAAAGTTGTAATGGTAACAATCAATTATTTACCCTAAAAAATAATAGTGACCCAGGATTAGTTCTGGAGCAACTTGTGAATATAGCCCAGGGTAAAAGTTCAGAACCACTTTGGCAAAGTTCAGGAAATAGTAAGTATTTGAATGTGCGTAAATATTTGCAAAATGCCCCACTTGTGAATATTAAAAAATAGCCATTTAAAAAATAGCTATTCTTGACACAAATAAAAACGATATCAACGGTGCGTTACGCTGTCGCTAACGCACCCTACAAATTACTAACGCACCCTACAAATTACAAATCATCTACTAATCAATAAGTAACATGAACCGCAATCTTGCCATTATTTCCTCTTTATTATTCCTATCTTTCCCTCCCTTGACATTAGCAAATGTTCCCCATTCCTTAGCTCAAACAATTACCCCGGCTACCTGTAATATAAAACCCGATAACCCCGAAAGTGGAGAATATGATTCACCACAAAAACTCCAAACCCTTGCTAAACAAATTACAGTCAGAGTCATGGGTGATAATAACAGTGGTTCAGGAACAATATTGGCTAAAAAGGGCAATTCTTATTTAGTTGTTACCAATTCTCATGTTTTACTGGGAGTTAATAAAGTTCAAATTAAAACACCTGATAATCAAATCTATTCAGCCCAAATTTTGCCTAATACTAATTTTGGTAAACTAGATTTAGCTGTCTTGCAATTTACATCTAATCAAAATTATTGTCTACCTAAAGAAATTGCTAGTTTTGATATTAATACAGATACACCAGTTATAGCCGCTGGCTATTCTAGCAGCAAAGGAGAAATGTTATTTAGAACTGGAACAGTAAAACAAATAATTTCTCAACCTAGTTTAAAAGCCGGATATGAAATTGGTTATACCAGCGATATTGAACAGGGAATGAGCGGCGGTCCAATTATTAGTAGTCTAGGGTATTTTCTGGGAATTAATGGCATTAGTTCCTATCCTTTAGTCAATTCTGGTTATGTTTATACCAACGGAAAACGCCCCACAAATACAGAAATTCAAGAATTTAGAAAACTCAGTTGGGGAATACCCATTAAAACCGTTTTAGCTCAGGTCAAACCAGAAATTCTCACCGCTTATAATTTACCTATACCAGATATTAAACAGACAATAGCAGAAGTACCATTAACAGGGTGGTTAGGAGAATTAGAAGCAAAAGCCAAACAAATTACCGTCAGAATTGATAGCAGTAGTGGTAATAATGGTTCAGGAATTATTATCGCTAAACAAGGAGATATTTACACCGTTTTAACTGCTGCTCATGTAGTTTGTAAACCACCAGATAAAGTAGGACCATGTGAGCCAAATACTTATAAAATCCTCACAGTAGATGGTAAACAATATCCTGTAGAACCCAGCACCATTAAATTAGAAGCAGGGGTAGATTTAGCAGTAGTTAAATTCACCAGTCGGGAAAATTATCAAGTTGCGACTTTAGCAAATTATCCCACCAAAGATGATGAATATATGTTCACTGCGGGTTATCCCAGATTAGGAGAAAAATCACCTTGGCGGTTCACATTGGGACAAATTTATAGTAAGGAACAAGGATTATTCCAAACTACCCAATCAGACTTTAAAAATAACAGTTCTGGTACAGCCCAAAGTGCAAGTTCCTTAACAGGAGGATATGAATTAGTCTATAGTAGTATCACCTTTGGCGGTATGAGTGGGGGACCAGTTTTAGATTCCCAAGGGCGGGTAATTGGTATTCATGGCAGAACTGATGGAGAAACTGCTATTGATAATAATAGTAATAGTCAAGAAACTATCCAATTAGGTAATAGTTTGGGTATTCCGGTGAGTACATTTTTGGCATTAGCTACCCGACTGAATACCCAAGCACAAAAGATAGAAACCACCCCACCACCAGAACTAAATCAACAAAAAGTTAAGTCTATTCAAACAGCGATTTTATCAGTAGATGTTTCCCAAGGCAATACTACCGCCAGTCAATGGTTAGAAAGAGGAAATCAACTGTGGCGGTTAAGTCGTTATCCAGAAGCAATACAGGCTTTTGACGCAGCAATTAAGCAAAAACCAAAGTTTATTCACCTGGCTTATTATGGCAAAGGTTTGGCATTATATTGGAGTGGAGAATATCCAGAGGCTATAACTGCATTACAGCAAGCGGTGAAGTCTCAACCTGATTTTGTTCCTGCTTGGACTTATTTAAGTGTATTCTATACAGAATCAAACCAACTGGATAAAGCCTTAGCAGCCATAAATCAAGCCATTCAACTCCAGCCGAATAATCCTAATGTGTATGCTCAAAAGTGGGCAGTTTTAATTAGTTTAAAAAGATATAGAGAAGCAGCAGCAGCGATAAATAAAGCCATTGAACTTAGTCCCCGTGCAGCATTTTACATCAACCGGGGACTTGTCCGTTCTGAATTAGGAGATAAGCCAGGAGCAATAGAAGATTACAACCAAGCTATCAAGATTAATCCTAACATTGCCCAAGCCTACTACAACCGGGGACTTGTCCGTTCTGAATTAGGAGATAAGCCAGGAGCAATAGAAGATTACAACCAAGCTATCAAGATTAATCCTAACCTTGCCCTAGCCTACAACAACCGGGGAAATGCTAAATCTGCTTTAGGAGATAAGCCAGGAGCAATAGAAGATTACAACCAAGCTATCAAGATTAATCCTAACTTAGCCCTAGCCTACTTCAACCGGGGAAATGCTAAATCTGCTTTAGGAGATAAGCAGGGTGCAATAGAAGATTACAACCAAGCTATCAAGTTTAATCCTAACTATGCCGAAGCCTACAACAACCGGGGATATGTCCGTAATGAATTAGGAGATAAGCCAGGAGCAATAGATGATTACAACCTAGCTATCAAGTTTAATCCTAACTTTGCCCTAGCTTACGGCAACCGGGCATATGTTTATTATCAACTTGGTGACAAACAAAAAGCCAGAGAAGACCTGCAACGAGCAGCGCAATTGTTCATGGCTCAAGGGAATACTGCTGCTTATGAAAATGCTATGGCTTTATTAAAAGGGTTGTAGGGAGTTTCTTTGGTGATGTTAATTGTGATTTTGTCAGAATCAGGATACCCAGGATTTAAGGATTAACAGGATGTGATTGTGAGATTTTCCCTGGTTCCCTGGCTCTGCTGGGGAATGTTCACGGGAGGCTTTGGATGATAACAATAATATTTTGTCAGAATCAGGATACCCAGGATTTAAGGATTAACAGGATGTGATTGTGAGATTTTTGGTTTGTCTTTGCGTTTTTGGGTGAGATAAAAAGGCCAGCAGAATTGATTGTATAAAAGATTTGGATTTGATGTAGGGGTAGCGCCCCCGTGCCTACCGGTGTTTTTGGGGCAACTACGGGGGGTTTGCCCCTACGGAATTTTGTCAGAATCAGGATGTCCAGGATTTGAGGATTAACAGGATGTGATTTTTTGATTGTCCGGGACTTACGCAAAATATCTCTCAAACCCTCTTAACTTCCTGTCCTTTGCGTTCTTCGTGGTTCATTCTTCCGTAATTTATGCGTAAGTCCTGAAATAGTATAACATAAGTCCCAAAGGGGATTTATCCCCTCTTGTAGCTTTCATCCCCGACTTAAAAGACCACCTCGAAAACTTTGAGGATTTTTAGGTGTCAATTCCGGGGTTTTCGGCTTATTTTCTTGATTTTCTTATAAAAATTTTCAGGAGGTGCGGTAGTGAGTATCCAAAATCTAGTAGAGCAGCCTACAATCTCTTCAGACATCCCCTTTAGTGCAGATAACTTCAATCAAGTCGTCATGTCCACTTATGGACGCTTTCCCTTGGCTTTAGAACGGGGTGCGGGTTGTCGTGTTTGGGATAGTCAGGGTAACGAGTATCTGGATTTTGTCGCGGGAATAGCCACTTGTACTCTAGGACACGCCCATCCAGCAATGGTAGAGGCTGTAACTAGACAAATTCAAAAACTGCATCATGTCTCTAATTTGTACTATATTCCCGAACAGGGTGCATTAGCTCAATGGATTGTTGATCATTCTTGTGCAGATAGAGTATTTTTCTGCAATTCTGGTGCTGAAGCTAATGAAGCAGCCATTAAACTAGCTCGTAAATATGGACATACGGTGTTAGAGATTGCTAACCCGATTATTTTAACTGCCCATGCGAGTTTTCACGGGCGGACTTTAGCAACCGTTACCGCTACCGGACAACCAAAGTATCAAAAGCACTTTGATCCTTTAGTTCCTGGTTTCCACTATGTCAATTATAACGATATTAGAGCAGTTGAGGCTGCTGTGACTGAGTTAGATGAAGGTAATTATCGTGTTGCAGCTATTTTAATTGAACCTTTACAAGGTGAGGGTGGAGTTCGTCCCGGAGATATTGCCTATTTTAAGCGATTGCGGGAGATTTGTGATGAAACCGGTATTTTGTTGATTTTCGACGAAGTGCAGGTGGGTATGGGACGCAGTGGTAAACTATGGGGTTATGAACATTTGGGAGTAGAACCAGATATTTTCACCAGCGCCAAAGGTTTGGGCGGTGGTATTCCCATCGGTGCGATGATGAGTAAGAAGTTCTGTGATATTTTCCAACCGGGAGAACACGCAAGTACCTTTGGTGGTAATCCCTTTGCTTGTGGTGTGGCACTGAGTGTTTGTGAGACCTTGGCAAAAGAGAATATTTTACAGAATGTCACAGAACAGGGAGCGCATTTACGAGAGGGATTAAAAGCGATCGCTCTTAAATATCCCCAGTATATCACAGAAGTGCGCGGTTGGGGTTTAATCAACGGCATGGAAATCAAAGCGGATATTCCCTTAACTGCTGCTGAAGTTGTGAAAGCTGCTATGGAAGCAGGTTTATTACTTGTTCCCGCAGGTCCCAAGGTTGTGCGGTTTGTGCCTCCCCTAATTGTCACAGAAGCAGAAATCAACCAAGCATTAAAAGCTGTAGAAAAAGCATTAGCTAAAGTAACAGCATAGGTAATTAAAAATTCGTAATTTGTAATTTTAAGAATTATCAATTACGAATTTTTCATCTTGTAAATTACAACAGTTCAATTTGGAATAAATTAATCAAAAAAGGTAATAGGCAATATAATAAAGTATTATATGTTATATAACAATATACAGCAAGTAGCTTTGAGTGAGGTACACCTTATGCGGGCAAGATCCCCGCACCACAAGAGTTTTATCATTTTAACCATTACCAGCCTCAACAGATATGATAAGTGTTCAACCGGACATAATATGATCTCATAAACTTGCGGTATTTTACTGTAAAACAGTATAACTAGGTTTATTAACTACAAAAAATGCCGCAAGATCTAACTTTGATTCATAGCTTACTTCTCTTGAGTACGTCCTTTATTGCTGGTGGACTAAATGCTGTAGCGGGTGGTGGTAGTTTTATTACATTTCCGACTCTGATATTTACAGGTGTCGCACCAATTACTGCTAATGCTACTAATAATACTGCTCTGTGGATAGCAGCTATAGCCAGTGCAGGGGCTTATCGTCGAGATTTGAGTATCGAAAAACGACAATTATTACTACTGACTGGCACAAGTATAGTTGGTGGTGTTATTGGTTCAGTGGCTTTATTATATACATCACCGGATGTATTTAAAAAGATGCTACCCTATTTGTTACTATCAGCAACCTTAATATTTACATTTAGTGATTCTTTGAAAAGCTGGCTGCAACTTAGGACTAGAAATGATTTTTCTGCAACCCCACCTTTGTTTATTCTGCTAATTTCTCAATTGCTAATCTCTATTTATGGTGGTTTTTTTGGTGCTGGTATAGGCATTTTAATGTTAGCAACTTTAACCTTTTTAGGTATTAAAAATATTCACGCTATTAATGCTTTTAAAAGCTGGTTAGGAAGTTGTATTAATGGTGTGGCAATTATTCCCTTTATGTTCGCTAATTTGATTGCTTGGCATCAAGTTATTATCATGGCAGTCGGAGGTTCTTTAGGTGGTTATTTATGCGCTCATTTTGCTCGCAAACTAGAACCCGGTTTAGTACGAAAATTTGTCATAGTGGTAGCTTTTGCCATGACTACCTACTTTTTTATTCATGGTTAAGTAAGTAGCGTTAAAAATTGTCGTTATGACAAGGGAACAGGGAACAGGGAATAGGGAATAGGGAATAGGGAATAGGGAATAGGGAACAAAGATTAATTAAATATAAAACTACCAATTTTGTGGCTTTGATTACAGTTTTTTCCATCTGGTAACGCTTGAATACAAAAATAACCTATTTTTCCCAGATAATAAACAAGACTATCTCAAGGATTACACCATAGGGATCACCGCTAATCTCAAGCTAATCTAAAAAAGTTACATCTAAAGTAAATTTATATATCTGAAGCATGATGATAAGAATTATCAGGTTTAAGATGATAAAAGATATCAAGTTCACGACAATTAAACATTTTTTGTCAATTTTTCTCAAATCAAAAATTATAATTTTAGGGTTTTTAAAATGCAAGTATTACAAAAGATTCATTGCCCAAATTGCGGTAGTGCGGCTGAACGTCACTATATTGCTGATAGTCAAATTACGCGGACACAATGCCCTAGTTGCGACTACCTGATGATAACTTGCACTCGCACTGGTAAAGTCATTGAGGCTTATGCACCAGGTATTTATGCTAGGAAATAATTGACAATTTTTGACAATAATTGACAATTTTAATGACAAATTACCTTTTAGTTGTTCTCAATTGTCCACAAGCAGCGTTCGCTTCTAAACCGCGAGAATAACGGACACTAACAGCAGTATTCTGTTGTTGAAGAACGTTAACAAAGGCTTCTATGCGATCGCGGTTGGGTCTTTGATAATCTACTTCCTGAATGGGATTATAGGGAATCAAGTTAACATGACTTTGAAAGCCTCGTAAACGTTTTGATAATTCCAAAGCGTGTTCAGGTAAATCATTGACTCCAGCCAGAAGAATATATTCAAAAGTTACTCTACGTCCGGTTATTTCTACATATTCTCGACATTCTGCGAGTAAGTCTTCTATGGGGTAGGGTTTGGCGCTGGGAATTAGTTGCTCTCGTAATGCTTGGTTAGGTGCGTGGAGACTGACAGCGAGGGTAATTTGTAATTGGTGTGCGGCTACTTGACGAATACGTGAGGGAATGCCTACAGTAGATAGTGTAAGCGATCGCGCACCAATGCCCACATCTTGATTAATAGATTTAATTGCTAAAATTACATTTTCCGTATTTAACAACGGTTCACCCATGCCCATAAATACCACATTACTAACCCGTTCTTGAAAATCTTCTTGAACAGTGAGGACTTGATCAACAATTTCCCCACGGTTGAGATTGCGCTTATAACCACCTTTACCAGTAGCGCAGAAATCGCAGCCCATGGGACAACCAACTTGAGTAGAAACACAGACAGTTAAGCGTTTATCGCTGGGAATACCCACAGTTTCCACAATTTCCCCGTCAGCCAATTTCAGCAGATATTTAACCGTATCATCAGGGGCAACAGAGCGGTAATGTAGAGAAGAACGGCCTATGGGAATATCTGCCACTTGCGAACGCCAATTTTTAGGAAATACAGAAATATCAGCCAGGGAGCGCGCTCCCTTATGATATATCCAATCATGTAATTGCTTACCCCGATAACTGGGCTGTCCCTGTTGCTGTACCCAAGCGGTTAACTCCGTTACCGAAGCGCCCAGGAGAGGAGGAAGAAGTTCAGATTTTACGGAGTTAGGTGAATCTACCTGAGATACAAGGGGCGTAACAGACATAATAAATTACAAATTGATGCTAATTCCCCATTGTACTATATTGTTTTTGTTTCGCGCTAAGGGGCAAAGGAGCAAAGACCCAAAGCCAGAAATAGATTAAGGGACATCTAAGGTAATAATAGTAACTTCTGGCGGACAAAATAACCGTCCTGGGAAATAAGTTCCTAAACCCCGATTTACATATAATTGATTATTTCCTATTTGATGTAAACCTTCTGACCATTGCCAATGGTATAATATGGAATGGGTTTTCCGTAAAAATGGTAGTTTGCGCCTAATTTTCTTGGGGATTTTTTTCAATATTTTTGTGTAGTAAATTATTGCTGGTCCTAGACCCGGAATGACAATTTGTCCCCCGTGAGTATGACCAGATAATTGTAAATCTACTCGCCATTTTTGCAGTATTTCTGCTGTATCTGGGTTATGGGATAAGACAATACAAGGTGTAGTAGAATCGAGTTGGTTCATGATTGGTTCTGGGTTAAATTCTCGTGAATAAATATCTGCTAATCCTACTAAGGGTAATTTGTTTCCCAAGGGGTAAGCAATTTGATTCCAAAGCACTTTAATCCCGACGTTGTTTAAAGCAGCTGTAATTTCTGGTTTGGAACTGGGGAAAGCTATATCATGATTTCCCAGAATAGCATAGACACCATGGCGACTTTGGAGATTTTTCAGTTTTGGTGCTAATTGATGAATTGGTTTTGCTTTTGCGTTCACATAGTCACCAGTTAAAATTACTAGGTCTGGTTTTGCTGCATTACTAATTGCGATCGCTTCTGTTAACATTTTCTCTGATAAAAGACCATCAGCATAATGAAAATCTGACATCTGTACCAGTTTTAATCCTACTAAGGATGGATGTAAATTTTTGATTTTTACGACTAATTTTTCTGTGCTTAAAGCTCCAGATAATAACTTGTGCATAACTAACTAATATTTATTATATTTGGTTTATCACTTAATATAAATACAATTCACTCAATTCTCAATCCTTATAGATCCCCGATTTATTTAATAATTATTAAATAATTATTTAAGAAGTTGGGGGTCTAATTTGGCCACCATTTCCGCACGGGTAGAAACTTCTAATTTGCGAAACATTCTTTTTAAAGCCTGTTTAACAGAATTTTGAGTAATCCATAATTTAACCGCAATTTCGCCATTAGTACAACCTTGGGCTACTAGTTTGGCAATTTCCAATTCTCGCGCTGTTAAGGGACAATTATCCACAGATAAAAAGGTTTTTGATTTTACCCGTAATGTGGCAATTTTAGCGGACAAATGCAGACAAACTGCACTTAAATCGGCTAAATCATTACTATCAAAAGGCAGATTTCCGGGGTCACGGGCAAAATTTAAAGTCCCCACTAATTGACCATCACAAACTATCGGGCCAGTCATTACGTGTTCGTGACGAGAACAGTAATTTTTCCAATCTTCGGGAGATAAAATTAACTGTTCATGGGTGGGAGCGTGACGTTCCATAACATAACGCCCAATGGGATTAGCTTCTAAGCAAACAGCGGGAATTTCGGGAATCTTGATTTTAGTATTTAATTGGTAATCTAGGAGATTAATACCCCAATGTTGAACCGCAAAATGTTCGCCAATGGTATCCATTAAAGCTAGTTTTAATTCTTGCTCATTTTGGACATTAGCGATCGCCTGGAAAATGGCGTGGAGTGTTTTAGCCATAAGTGTACCCATTTGGGGACTATGCGAACCTTGATAATTACTTCTATGCTAATACCAGCAAGAATAAAATGCTATTTTCACTTCCTATAGAGGATTTTTCCCCATGACAGTCACTCAAATCTCTGCTCAAGAACTTTTTCAGGCTGCTTACGAAAACCGTTATACTTGGGATGAAAATTTCCCTGGTTATACCGCAGATATTACTTATAAGCATGATGGCCAAGTGATCATAGGTCAAGTCCGAATTGATGCCAGTCTCAAAGCTGAAGTTCTCAATGTCGAGGACGAAGCGGCTAAAAAAGCCATTCACGGTCAAGCCTGGGAAATCGCTGTTCACCGTGTGCGTCGTCCCTTTGCACAAACTCACGGCGCAAATACTTTTAGATATGGTAGCACGGACGCAACTGGCGCAGTAGAAATTTTTGTTGGTGGTAAGTCAGAAGGAGATAAATACAAAGTGCGTAACAATGAAGTTTGCCACGTTCACCGTTTAATTCACGGTACTTTTGTAACTATTGACACCTTTACCAGTCATGATACAGGGGCAGGATATCTTTCTCATACTTATAATTCTGTGTACCATGACCCAGAAACCGGCGCACAAAAGGGTGGAAAAAGCGATTTTACTGATGAATATGAAAAGGTAGGTAATTATTATATTCTCAACCGTCGGGAAATTCGCACGGAAATAGCCAACAGTCTTTCTATTCAAGATTTTATCTTTTCTAACATTGAGTTGTTAGGCTAGATTTTTGAATAGTTAAAAGTTTTTAAGATAGGCATTTTGCCTATCCTAAAATCTCATGATTCAGCTATTCAGATCCCCGAATTATGGTAAGAAATCATAGTTTTGGCTATTTTATTTATTTTATTGGCAAACTCACGGTAAAAGTTGAACCAACTCCCACTTGACTATTAACTGTAATCTCACCTCCGTGTACTTCAACGCACTGTTTGACAATTGTTAATCCTAAACCACTACCAGGAATTATTCCTACATTTTCTCCTCGATAAAATGGTTGAAATACTTGTTTTTGGTCTGATTCTATAATCCCAATTCCCTGATCTTGAAATCTCAAAATTACGGATTTTTCCTGTTTAATTATTTCCAATAAAATCCTACCGCCAATACTTGAATATTTAATGGCATTATTGAGTAAATTACTGACAATATGCTTTAATAATGTTTCATCTCCCAAAAATTCAAAACAGTGTTCAGAACTGGTAAAAATTAAACTCAACTGTTTTTCTTGAGCAAATAATTGAGATTGTTCTACTAATTCATAGCATAATTTTTCTAAATCCAGTATCTGTGGTTGATAGCATAATTTACCTGCATGAGATTTACCAATTATTGAAGCTTCATCTAATAAATTGTAGACATTTTTAATCGCAGAACTAATAAGTTGTAAATGATTTATTTTGCCATCATTTGTTAATTCTGGATCACGCTTTTGTAGTAATCGAGCCGCTAAGAGAATGGTATTCAAGGGATTACGAATATCATGGGAAAGCATGGAAACAAATTCAGATTTAAGCTGATTACTTTCTTGGGATTTTAAAAGTTCTGTGGTTCTTTCTTCGACTTGATTTGCTAATGTTTGATTAACTTGATGTAATTGTTCTAAAAATTTTTTACGTTCTATAGCATATCTACAGGAACGCACCAATATATCTGGATTTACGTGCCTTTTAACTAGATAATCTTGCGCTCCCTGTTTCACTGCTTCAATGGCTAATTCTTCATCATTTGTGTTAGTCAGAACTATGATGGGATTACTAGGATTTTGCTGGAGTAACTGGGGTATGGAAGATAATCCTTGACTATCGGGAAGAGTTAAATCTAACAAAATTACGTCGTATTTTTCGCTGTTTAATTTGTTGATTCCCTCTTGGAGTTTTTGAACATGAACTAAACTGAAATTTTGAGATTTTGTCAGTTTAATAAACTCTTGTAATAACCTAGCTTCTGCTAAGTTATCTTCAATTAATAGGATTTTTAGTGTGGAAGTTGCAGTAATCATTTTCTGGTTTGACTCTGATGAGTTATGGGTAAGATAAACTTTTGTTAGATGAGTTTTCAAGTTTTAAAAGATATATCAAATATAGCTTTATGCAACGGATATACAAAATTTCCGGTAAAAGCCATATAGCAAAAGACTTTTATTCCTCATTCTTGCTATAGTTTTATTCTAATGGTAAAGTCACGGTAGAAAACCAAAATCCCTCAATACTCTGGATGATTTCGAATAGCTGACTCAGATTACGAGGTTTGGTAATATAGCAGTTAGCGTGTAAGTCGTAACTATCGAAAATGTCATCTTCATTTTTTGAAGTGGTTAATACTATGACGGGAATGCGTCTTAGTCGAGGATCAGATTTAATTTCTGCTAATACTTCTCTCCCATCTTTTCTGGGTAAATTCAAATCTAATAAAATTAAATCAGGTCGTTGTGTGTTAGCATATTCTCCTTCTTGACGGAGGTAATTTATAGCTTCTACACCATCCCTAACTGTAACTACTTCATGAGGTAATGAACTGGTTTTTAATGCTTCTTGAATGAGACGAACATCAGCTTTATTGTTCTCCACTAAAAAGATTATTTTGTGTGTTTCTGCTATTTTAACGCTCACGATTACAACCTCTGACGGGAATTGTAAAGTAAAAAGTCGCACCTTGACCGAGTTGTGACTCTACCCAGATTCGTCCTCGATGACATTCAATGATTTTTTTACAAATAGCTAAACCCATTCCTGTACCGGGATATTCATCTCTGGTGTGTAAACGTTGAAAGATGATAAAAATGCGATCGCTAAATTGCGGATCTAGACCAATTCCGTTATCCTGAATTGAGAATAACCATTCATCTTCTAATCTTTCCGCACCAATATGAATTTTTGGTGGTTGACTACTGTGGAACTTACAGCGATTTTCATGTAGTTAAGCCAGAAAATGAGGTAAACTAGAATAAATATATTGTTAAATTATATGCCAACACCTTATTCAATAGATTTGCGTAGTCGCGTGATTATG
>NZ_JACJPZ010000045.1:0-37719 GCF_014696335.1 Dolichospermum sp. FACHB-1250 | reverse complement strand
AACATTGTACTGTATCGTTAAAAAGTAGAGAAGCAACTTATGTTTTTCCTCTTTATATCTACCCAAATACAGAAAATAAACAAACAAATCTTTTTGTAGAAAAAACTCCTAACTTATCCCCAAAATTCTTACAAGCTATCAAAGAAAAACTTGGTAAAATACCCACACCAGAACAAATCTTTTACTATGCTTATGCTATATTTCACAGTCCTACATACCGCACTAGATACGCTGAATTTCTGAAAATAGATTTTCCCCGTCTTCCCTTAACTAGTAATCAAAACCTATTTAACTCATTAGCTATCAAGGGAGAAGAATTAGTTGACTTACATTTAATCAAATCCGATAAACTCAATAATTTAATTACAACCTATCAAACAATAGAAGATAATCAAGTTAACGAAGTTACCTATAATTCAGAATTGCAAAGAGTATATATTAATAAGCAAAGTTATTTTACAGATATTCCTCAACATATCTGGGAATTTAAAATCGGAGGATATCAAGTATTAGATAAATGGTTAAAAGACAGAAAAAACGCCAAACGTCAATTATCTACCCAAGAAATTAACCATTATCAAAAAATTGTTATCTCCTTAACAGAAACTTTCCGAATAATGCAGGAAATTGATAGAATTATTCCAGGTTTTCCCATAGAGTAAAAACTGGTAATATTAACCAATAATAATTCCCTATCTACATTGCAAACCCAAAATATATCCCATTTCTCCCTCTTCCCTCATAGCGCCAAAATAATATTAGGAAATAATATTACACCAGAACAGTTAGTAATTCCCCTTGTACCCACTCCGACAACAATGTTTGGACCCCGTGCAGCTTGTTTATTATCACCAACCGGACCGTTATGGGTAGCAGATACAGGACATCATCGTTTATTGGGGTGGCAAAATTTACCCACAAAAGACCATGAACCTGCGGACTGGGTAATAGGACAACCAGACTTTTTTCATGAAGGACAAAATGCAAAAAATACACCAGGAAAATCTACATTTAGTGTACCTACGGGTATTTGTAAATGTGGTCATGGTTTAGCGGTTGCAGATGCTTGGAATCATCGTATTTTAATCTGGTATAATACACCTAAGGATAGTCATATTCCCGCAGATTTAGTATTAGGACAAACTAACTTTCTTGATCATGAACCAAATCGAGGACACCAACAACCCGCAGCTAATACTCTACATTGGCCTTACGGTATTTTCCATTATCAAGGTCAGCTATTTGTAGCTGATACCGGAAATCGTCGGTTATTAATTTGGAATCAATTACCCACAGAAAATGGTCAACCTGCGGATATAGTTTTGGGACAACCAGACATGATATCACGCAATGAAAATGGGGGTAGTTCTCCCACTGCTGCTAGTATGCGTTGGTGTCATGATATCACGATGTGGGATGATAATTTAGTTGTGACTGATGCAGGTAATAACAGGGTGATGATTTGGCCAGGAATACCAACAGAAAATAATACTCCTTGTGCGGTGATTTTAGGACAAAAAAACTTTAATTTTGTAGAATTAAATCAAGGGGTTTATTTTCCTAGTGCTAGTAGTTTAAGTATGCCTTATGGAGTAGATATTTGGGGAGATTATTTAATGGTAGCTGATACAGCTAATTCGCGTTTAGTAGGATGGAAAAAACGAGAATCTATTTTATTATTACAGGGTGCAGATGCTGATATTGTCATTGGGCAAGATAACTTTACAAATAAAAGTGAAAATCGCAATTTTGGACTAGCAACGCGACAAAGTTTAAATTGGTGTTATGGAGTTAAGGTTTGTGGAGAAGTTGCGGTAATTGCTGATTCTGGGAATAATCGCGTTTTGATTTGGAAGTTTTGATTATCTCACGCAAAGTCGCAGAAGAGGAAGAATGAGAATAGAAGAAATTCGGGTTAGTGGGACTGTACAAGGTGTGGGTTTCCGTCCTACCGTTTATCGTTTAGCTAATATTTTAGGTTTGAAAGGTGAGGTTTATAATGATGGCAAAGGGGTGTTAATTCGTGTTTCTGGTAGTGAGGAAATAATAACGGAGTTTGTGAATAAATTATATCAAGAATGTCCGCCTTTGGCAAGAATTAATCAGGTGGTTAGAGGTCTATATTGGGGAGAATTTAATTTTGATAATTTTGTGATTTCTCCAAGTGTTAATAGTGTGATAAAAACTCAAGTTTCTCCTGACGCTGCAAGTTGTCCCCAATGTCAAAGGGAAATTTTTGATCCTTTTAGTCGTTATTTTCGCTATCCTTTTACTAATTGTACTCATTGTGGTCCAAGGTTAACTATTATTCGCGCTATTCCTTACGATAGAGATAATACGAGTATGGCCAATTTTCCAATATGTAAGGAATGTAAAAGAGAATATCAAGATGTGGAAAATCGTCGTTTTCATGCTCAACCTGTGGCTTGTTTTGTATGCGGACCTCGTGCATGGTTAGAAAGGGCTGACGGTAAACCTGTGATATCTGATATGTTCTCAATGTTGGATGATGTGGATGCTGTTTGTACTTTATTACAAAAGGGTGAAATTGTCGCTATTAAAGGTTTAGGTGGTTTTCATTTGGCTTGTGATGCTACTTTAGAAAATGCAGTGATAAAACTCAGAACTCGTAAACATAGATATCATAAACCTTTGGCTTTAATGGCCAGAGATATAAATATTATTTCTGAATATTGCTATATTAATGATTTAGAAAAAGCATTATTAACAAGTTCGGCTGCACCTATTGTTTTATTAAAAATAAAAGATAATCATCAATTAGCATCTGCTATAGCACCAGGACAAAATACCCTGGGTTTTATGTTACCTTATACGCCTTTACATCATTTAATTCTCAGAAGAATGAAAGTACCAATAGTTTTAACTAGTGCTAATATTTCTGATGAACCACAATGTATAAATAATGAAGATGCTAAAGATAAATTATCGAAAATAGCTGATTATTTTCTATTACATAATCGAGATATTGTTAATAGAGTAGATGATTCGGTAGTTAGAGTTATTGATAATAAAATTCAAACCCTCAGACGTGCTAGAGGATATGCACCAGCACCAATTATTTTACCACCAGGATTTGAAAAAATACCGCCTATTTTAGCCATGGGTAGTGAGTTGAAAAATACCTTTTGTTTATTAAGAGCAGGTGAGGCAATTTTATCACAACATTTAGGAGATTTAGAAAATGCGTCCGCGTTTAATGCTTATCAAGAAACATTGAATTTATATCTAAATTTATTTCAACATAAACCAGAAATAATTGCTATTGATAAACATCCAGAATACTTATCATCTAAACTTGGTAAACAACTAGCAACGGTTAATCATATTAAATTAGCAGAAATTCAACATCATCACGCCCATATAGCCGCTTGTATGGCAGAAAATCAAATTTATTTAGATACAAAACCGATTTTAGGAATAGCCTTTGATGGTTTGGGATATGGAGAAGACGATACATTATGGGGAGGAGAATTTTTATTAGCAGATTATCAAAATTTTCAAAGATTAGCAACATTTAAACCTATGCCAATGATAGGAGGAAAACAGGCAATTTATCAACCTTGGAGAAATACCTATTCTCAATTAATTAATGCTTTTAGTTGGCAAGAAATACGAGAAAAATACAGGGATTTAGCAATAATCAAATTTTTAGAACATAAAAACCCTAAACTACTCAACCAAATCATAGAAAAAGGTATTAATTCACCCTTAACATCATCAGTAGGCCGATTATTTGATGCAGTTGCAGCAGCCATAGGTATTTGTCCAGAACAATGCAGCTATGAAGGACAAGCAGCCATAGAAATGGAAGCAATAGCTGATACCAATATTTTAAACAATGATGAAGAAACTCTAAATTATTCCTTTAAATTGGAAAAATCAGCTAATATATATTATATAGATACATCCCCGACATGGCGAGAAATTTTGAATGATATAAAACAGCATATTTCATCACCAGAAATAGCAGCAAAATTTCATAAAAGTTTAGCTGTTGCTATTGTAACAATTGTTAAACAACTTAGACAAGAACATCAATTTAATCAAGTAGCATTAACAGGAGGAGTATTTCAGAATCAAATTTTATTAAAACAGGTAAAAATGCGGTTAGAAAAATTAGAAATTAACGTATTAACTCATAGTATATTACCCACAAATGATGGCGGTTTATCATTAGGACAAAGTGTAATTGCAGCCGCCAAATACTTAAAAAAGTAACAAAAAATTCGTCCTCTGTGCCTGGAGTGGGATGTAAATCTAAAAAAAGGAAAACTAAAATGTGTTTAGGAATACCCGGACAAATAACAGAAATAACCAACAGAGAACACAAACTAGCCACAGTTAATATTGGAGGAGTCAAAAGAGAAATAAATATAGCCTGTATAGTTGACCAACAACACCCACCAGAGGCTTGTATAGGAGATTGGGTATTAGTTCATGTTGGTTTTGCCATGAACAGAATTAACGAACAAGAAGCAGCAGAAACATTAAAACTATTGCAAGAAATAGCCGCCTTGCACTAAAGTACAAGGCTAATAGAAAAAGTCCGTTAAAACGGACTGGAAAAACAAAATAATGACATTCTAGCTAATCATAGCTAATCAATTTATGTTTTGTAAAGTAATTAATCCAAAATCTAAAATCTAAAATCTAAAATCTAAAATTGATATGAAATATGTAGACGAATTTCGCAACCCCGCAAAAGCCCAAGCATTACAACAAGAAATAACCAAACTCAGCCAACAAATAAATAGACATTTAAAAATCATGGAAGTATGTGGAGGACATACCCATTCCATTTTTAAATATGGAATCGAAGAAATATTACCCGATAATATAGAATTAATTCATGGTCCTGGTTGTCCAGTTTGTGTGATGCCTAAAGGTAGAATAGAGGATGCGATCGCACTGTGTCAACTACCCAACATCATATTTACCACATTTGGCGACGCAATGCGTGTACCTGGTGCAAAAACCAGCCTTTTGCAAGCTAAAGCCCAAGGTGCGGATATTCGCATGATTTATTCACCCTTAGATAGCCTGAAAATAGCCAAAGAAAACCCCCATAAAGAAATAGTATTTTTCGGTTTAGGCTTTGAAACCACCGCCCCCAGCACTGCATTTACCATACTTCAAGCAGCCGCAGAAAATATCACTAATTTTAGTATGTTTTCTAATCATGTATTAGTAATTCCCGCCTTGCAAGCATTATTAGAAAATCCCGATTTACAACTTGATGGTTTTGTTGGTCCTGGTCATGTAAGTATGGTCATAGGCACAGAACCTTATGAATTTATTACCCAACAATATCATAAACCAATTGTTATTTCTGGCTTTGAACCATTAGATATCTTCCAATCAATTTGGATGTTATTAAAACAAATAGTAGAAAATCGTTGTCAAGTTGAAAATCAATATAACCGGTTAGTAGAAACTAGGGGAAATCAAAACGCATTAACAGCCATGAATCAAGTTTTTACAGTGCGAGAAAAATTTGCATGGCGAGGTTTAGGAGAAATACCCAATTCCGGTTTCAAAATTCGCCCAGAATATGCCCAATTTGATGCTGAAGTTAAATTTACAATTCCGAATTTAAAAATAGCAGATCATAAAGCTTGTCAATGTGGAGAAATTCTCAAAGGAGTTTTAAAACCTTGGCAATGTCAAGTATTTGGAACAGCTTGCACACCGGAAACACCCATAGGAACTTGTATGGTTTCTTCTGAAGGTGCTTGTGCAGCATATTACAAATATGGGCGACTGTCAACCATGGCAAAAAGAGATAAATCAGGTGTATCTACCGAACCTATATCAGTCTAAATCGCACAATTTGAGGAAAATTATATGCCTTTTGTCACTGTTCAAATTGGTAAGGGTCACTCCATAGAAAAAAAGCGTAAACTAGCCCAAGCTGTCACTGAAGCTTTAGTTTCTGCACTAGGAACAAAACCCGAATGGATAACTATTCATATTGATGAATTTGAACGAGATAATTGGGCGGTTGGAGGGGTTTTACACTCTGATAAACACGCTGGTAGACATGAAGAAACTGGCAGATAATTAACTAATAATGACAGGCAAGATGCCTGTCCCACAACAAAAAATATAATTACAAATAATTACAAAGCAATTTTAAAAATGACAATTAACTCTGATCAGAATCCACTTTTCCAAAAAATTGAGCAAGTCCGTCGTCGTCAAGGAAAGATAAGAGATACTCACATTAACTTATCCCATGGTAGCGGTGGTAAAGCCATGAGAGACCTAATAGATGATATCTTTGTGAAAAGTTTTGATAATCCCATTTTATCCCAATTAGAAGACCAAGCCACATTTGATTTACTGAGTCTTTCTCAACATGGAAAACGATTAGCATTTACTACAGATTCCTATGTAGTAGATCCTTTATTTTTTCCTGGTTCAGACATAGGAGAATTAGCAATTAATGGTACAATTAATGATTTAGCCGTGAGTGGGGCAAAACCTTTATATCTCACTTGTAGCATGATTTTAGAAGAAGGTTTACCCATAGAAACATTAAGAAAAGTTGTGGCTAGTATGCAGAAAGCAGCCGAAAAAGCTGGAGTGCAAATAGTCACAGGAGACACCAAAGTTGTTAATAGAGGTTGTGCCGATAAATTATTTATAAATACTGCCGGCATTGGGATAATTCCCCCAAACATTGATATTTCTCCTCGCAACATTCAACCGGGAGACGTAGTAATTATTAATGGAGAAATAGGAAATCATGGCACAGCAATATTAATTGCCAGAGGAGAATTAGCATTAGAAACAGATATAGAAAGTGACTGTCAACCACTGCATGAATTAGTCGCCGAAATTATTAAAATTTGTCCCCAAATTCACGCCATGCGAGACGCAACCAGAGGAGGTTTAGCCACAGTATTAAATGAATTTGCCCTCACTTCTAACTTAGGAATACGCATTCATGAAAATGCAATTCCCATTAAAGAAGAAGTAAATGGAGTATGTGAAATCTTAGGTTTAGAACCCTTATATTTAGCCAACGAAGGAAAATTAGTCATAGTTGCACCTCCAGAAAAAGCCGATTTGATTTTAGCAACAATGAAAAACCACCCCACGGGAAAACAAGCCTCTATTATAGGTGAAATCATTCCCCACCCACCAGGAATAGTCCTTTTAAAAACCGCCTTTGGTGCAGAAAGAATCATAGATATGCTAGTAGGTGATCAACTGCCCAGAATATGTTAAAATCTATAAATTATGTAGGTTTGGTTGACCTATGTTACCCAACACTTCTGACATTTTTGCGGTTTTGTTGGGTTGCGCTGTCGCTTAACCCAACCTACAAATTCTATCATCAACACAGAAGTCGGGTATCTTGTGCATGAATTAGTGATATAATCATATACAATACTTATTTTTTACCAGAATATGTTAAAACACCTCACAATTACAGAAGCACAACAGCAAATTTTACATTTGCCAGATGATGTACAACAAGAGCCAATAATTATTACCAAACATGGTAAACCAGTTATGGCGGCTATTAGTTTTGAGCAATATGAATCTTTATTAGAAACTTTAGCAATTTTATTTGATCAAGAATTTAACCAACAATTACAAGAAAGTATAGCTCAAGCACACAGGGGAGAAACTATTAGTTGGCATGATGCAAAACTCAAACTCGGACTTTGAAAAACCACAAACTGATAATATTGAATTTGAAATTCAGTTAACGCCTTTAGCATTGGAGATGTTAACAAATATTAAAGATAAACGTCACCAAAAAGCTCTAATTTCACGAATTGATAAACTAAAAATAGAACCTGAAAAGCAGGGAAAACCTTTAACTGGACAACTAATAAATTATCGTAGTCTTAGGGCTGTAGGGCAACGCTACCGTATAGTTTATCAAGTGGAAAATGATAAGGTAGTTGTTTTAGTAGTTGGCATAGGTTTAAGAAAGGAAGGTAATAAGGAAGATATTTATAATCTCTTACAAAAATTATTGTAGCAGTTCCCATGCTCGTGAGATACAAAGTTTTTTAGTTTTAGGGAACAGGAAATAAATTGATGTATACTTTATTATACTCCTTGTCCGTAACGGCTCAACTGTCACCTAATATGCACGAACTCGGAATAACTCAAAATATCATTGCCATAGTCACCGAAAATGCCCAAGGTAAAAAAGTCCAAAGAGTATTATTAGAAGTTGGTAAATTATCGGCTATTATGCCAGATGCCATTAAATTTTGTTTTGATATTTGCGCCCAAGGTACAATAGTTGAAGGGGCAAGATTAGAAATTTTGGAAATACCAGGAATGGCTAAATGTCGTCAATGTGGTACAAATTTTTATGTCGAAAAACCTTTTGGTATTTGTGAATGTGGTAGTATTAAATTAGATATAATAGCTGGTGAAGAACTAAAAATTAAAGAAATTGAAGTAGAGGAATTATGTGTGTAATTTGCGGATGTTCTGGTGATAATCAAACAACAATTACAAATATGGAAAATGAACACCATCATACTCATACTTTAGCAGATGGAACTGTAATTACTCATTCTCATCATCATGAGGAAACAACCCAAATTCATGCTCAAATTCATAATACAACCATATCTTTAGAACAAGAAATATTAGGTAAAAATAACCTATTAGCTGCCCAAAATCGCGGCTGGTTTAAAGGTCGAAATATTCTGGCTTTAAATTTAATGAGTTCTCCCGGTGCAGGTAAAACTACTTTATTAACTCGCACTATTAATGATTTAAAAAATACACTAACTATCAGCGTTATTGAAGGTGATCAAGAAACTACAAATGATGCTGAAAAAATTAAATCCACTGGTTGTCAAGTCGTACAAATTAACACGGGTACAGGCTGTCACTTAGAAGCATCAATGATAGAAAAAGGGCTGCAAGAATTAAATCCGCCCCTTAATTCTGTGGTGATGATTGAAAATGTCGGAAATTTGGTTTGTCCGGCTTTATTTGACTTGGGAGAAGGGGCTAAGGTGGTAATTTTATCGGTGACGGAAGGGGAAGATAAACCCATTAAATACCCTTATATGTTTCGCAGTAGTGATATTATGATTTTAACGAAAATTGATTTATTACCTTATATCAATTTTGATGTTCAGCGCTGTATTGAATATGCTAAACAGGTGAATCCCAAAATCCAAGTTTTCCAAGTTTCTGCTACTACTGGGGCAGGGTTGGAAGGTTTATATAATTGGTTATCTGAACAGGTCAATAATTCATCAAATTTGATTTCTGTTTAAATATTAAATCAAAATGGTGCGTTACGCTGTCGCTAACGCACCCTACGAGGATTATTTTTGAAAAACAGTTAATAATACAAACCCCAATAAGGGATAATGACCTACACAAGTTAAACCAGCATTATTCCCCATTTCTTCTCTTTGTTTTTGGCTATAAAATCTAACTGCTGTATGAGAATGGGGTGTAATTTGACATGATGATGAGTTGTTAAAAGTAATGTCCACTAAATAAAATTTACCACCGGGAGAAAGTACCCTTGCTACTTCTTTTAAAACCTGGTCTGGTTGGGGATAATGCAAAAAGCTGATAGTATTAAAAATCGCATCAAATTGTCCCTCTACAAAGGGGAGATTTTCGGCATTACCTTCAAGGTAAATTAAGCGGGGACGGTGGCGGTTATTTTGCCTCGCTACCCGCAACATTTGCGGAGATAAATCTAAACCTGTGCCTGTAATTTCTGGAAACTGATTTGCTAATCTATTTAATAATCTACCTGTTCCACAACCTAAATCAAGTACATTGGCATTTGCTGATAATTCAACTTGGGAAAGTAATCTTTTATGAATTGCTTGATAAATAAAGGAAGGAAATGTCCAATCATAACTATTTGCCCAACGATCAAATAGTGCTTTTTTGTTATTAATCATGTTGTTAATCATGGCTGGTATATTGTATTTATTTTATTATAACAAGATAGAAGATAAATCCCCGACTGCTTGAAGAAGTCGAGGATCAGGTGATTTTAGTGATTAAAATATAATTTAGGACTTACAACCAATCTCGATAGGCTGAAATTTCATTCACTCCAATTTCAAAGGGTGATCCTTTGCCAAAAGGAGGATAAACGCGAATTTTGGCATCTTTAGTGAATCTTTCCAGCCTATTTCCTAATTGGGGAATATTACTAACTATATGCCAATAGGCAACCAGATCGGGACAGTCTACAATTAACATCAAAGTCGTCTTATTTGTGGTCATGTACCACTGACAATTAGATAGTAATACTTGGGTAATGCGATCGCACGCATAAAAGAAGCACTTACCAATAGACTGTTCCAACTCTAAATGTAGCATTCCATCCTCTTTTGTTACCTGAGTCGGAGGTAAATCATCGGGAGGAAGTAGGGAAAGTTTAGACATAATTCCGCACCTCTTGATTGTAGCGTTGTAAACTTTCTCGATTTTTTTGTAAGGAAAAAGATGAAGGTTTTAACGCTAGTGTGCTGAGATTTAATTCGTCCTGAAATTTCTTGATTTTGTCACGACAACCGTTGACATCACCGATAATTGAGTTTTCCAGCAAATAGTCCTCATCAAAACAAATATTTGTCCGATCAAATGCTGGTTGTTGAGGACTTTTTTCCATTACTTGAGTTGAGTTAGCCGTCATTTCTTTGCTAAAATGACGAATAAAAGGTAATGCTTCATTTACCGCTTGATCATGAGTTTTACCCACAAAAAAGAACCGCGCTAACAGGAACTTTTCTGCACCACGTTGATTAAATTCCCGATATTTATTAACCGTCTTCTTTAGTCTTGCTAAAGAAAACGGCGGACCCCCCATTAAACCAAAGGAATTTTTAGCAGCAAAATTAACTGCATCATCATCACCACTAGCAACATATATAGGAATTGGTTTTTGCAGTGGTTGGGGTTGTATCGTCAGATTTTCGCATTGATAATATTCGCCATTAAATGATACGTTAGTTTCATATAATAGCTTTTGAATCAATGCCACTGACTCTAACATTCTGGTGCGAGATTCCTGCATTTTCACACCAAAATGTTTATTTTGCTGTGGAAAAGGTCCACCTTTAGCTACTCCAAAAGCCAACCTACCACTACAAAGATTGTCCAAAGTAGCAATATCTTCAGCCACGCGAATTGGTTGGTGAAATGGCAATAATACAGCCGCAGTTCCTAGACGAATTTGCGAAGTCACACCTGCTAAATGTGCCAACAATAGCAGAATTGAAGGACTGAGATTGAACTCATTAAAATGATGTTCTGTTACCCAAGCTTCTTCAAAACCTAAACTTTCAGCCTCCTTCACCAATAAAACTTGTTCAAAGATAGTGCGTCTAGCATCATGGTGATGATTTTCGTAATTGCAGAAAAGTCCTGTTTTCATTGTTAACCAAATATTAGATTAGGCTGCCACTAATTGCAACTCCAACCATAATCGAGGTTCAGACTGTTTTAACTTCGACATAGGATCACGTAGCAATCGTTTAGCATTGAGACAAACTACTTGAATTAGCCCCATATTTTCAGCTAATTCTCTGAGGATTTGTTTTTGGGCTTGAATATAGGGCATTATGTCTTCTCGACAATAAATTCCTATATATTGAAACCGTTTTGCAGGTCGTCCCCAAAAGCAAGTGATAACTTTCACGTGGCAGCCTTCTAAAAGTTCTCCCACGGACGGATAATAGTCATCTACCACTCTGAGAAATTCTTGGGCTAGGATGTCTTCAGTAATCATTTGACTGATTCTTCTGTAGCGTCCATAACTCTATTTAGTATAACATATTATTATCAAATAAACCTAACAAAATTAATCATAAAATACATAAAATATCAGATCCCCAACTTCTTGAAGAAGTCGGGGATCTGAATATCTCCAATTTTTATCGAGAATTACGTTCTGCTACTAAAACATCAGCAATAATATCTGGTAGACTTTTTAAATCCGTATATCCTTCTGCACCAGCAATTGGGGAGATAAAAGTATAATTAGGGTCACAAACTCCTGTGTCATAAACCTGCATAAACCATCTATCAGGTAATCCCTCTACACCCAATTCTACAATATACCAACTCTCACCCATTAAGCGAGAATTAAATACTGTAAACCAATCTCTAAAATCATCAGCAATATTCCAATCTGCTAACAGAAATTCTAATGATATTTTTCCAGCATCAGTTGCGGTCAATAACATGATTACTCCTGATTGACAACTTGATCAGAAACTTCAGGATATAAACCTAATTCTTTAGCCAATTGTTTAGCAACAAAAAATAGAAATTGCGCCCCATCTTGATTACCTTGATGAGCAAACATTGTAGCTACTTGTAACATTGATTGCACTAAACCAGAGTCAATTAATTCGGGTTTTGCTTCTAAAACTTCTGGTTCTTGACCATTAGGACATTGGAGAAGTTCATCAATTAAATTAAAATACTGGGTTTGGCGTTCGTCTGTCATGATAATTTAGTTTATTGTGAATGATTAAGCTGAAAAATTACTGTTCGATGCTTTGTTTCCACATTCTTTCTAACATAGCAATGTGTTCTTTTAATACAGCAGCACGATAGACAAGATATCTGTCATAAGCGATAATTCCTACACCAATACAAATGGGTGTTACTAAAAATAACCATTGCAAAATTGTCGCTAATTTATATTTTTTTGCGGTAACTTTGAGTTGGTGCAGAAAATTGTGATCAGATGGTGGTGATTTGACTAAAGATAACTGAGTATTGATAATTTTTGTTTGGGGAGATAATGCTGAAGATGCTATATTTATTTTCTGCAATTCACAGGATAAATTCTGTGTTTTAACGAACTCTTTATGTTGTCCCCAAACCATAGCAAATACTATTATCCCTGGAGAAATTAATGCTAAAGTTACTAAACTTACAGTCAGCAGATTTAAAAATTTCACTTTCATGTTTATTCTCCCTTACCAGGACTTAATTACCTAGAAAGAAAATTTTTATGAGTATGTTTATTTTTTGCCCCTTTTTTATTCAAAATATGCTGATGACAAATGCAGGAGTTAAGAAGTCCCCCCTGATTCGTCAGACTTTCATCTGGAGAACTTCGGGGGGTAGAGGGGAATCTCTGCGTAAATCCTATATCGTTTATATCAGTTCCCTTTTTAGTCCCGATTTTCAGCAACTCAAGTTAATATTATTAAGATAATTACGACATTACTCAAATTCTGTGATCCTGATTTGGTAAGCATTTAAAAGAAATTAAAATATTTTTTGGGGTTGGGGTGCTAGTATTTATTGAGTGGGGGACTAGCATTTTTGAAAAAGGGGACGGGGTATTTTGTACTCAAACTCAAACCAAGACAGACTATTAGTTTTAGATATTTTGCTAAGAAAATTCCCAAGTACAAACTGTACTCAAATTACATCATTCCATGACAAAGATAAACCTAAGATATCTTAAATAGCTCAGAAACAACATTAAGATATTCTAATAGTTTTTAATAATTACTAATATTTTTGGTGAAATAGATAGAAATTATGCTAAAATAAGCGTGGTTAATACCAATACTCAATGAGATAAATACTTGAGCAAAATAGATTAATATATAAACTTTAGAAGTTTAGGAGTTAAAAAATGCGAATTGCTAAAGATGTAACAGAACTGATTGGAAAAACTCCATTAATTCAGTTAAATAAAATTCCCCAAACCGAAGGAGTGAAGGCCAGGATAGTTGTCAAACTAGAAAGTATGAATCCTGCGGCCTCTGTCAAAGACAGAATTGGCGTAAGTATGATTCTTTCCGCTGAAGCTGAAGGTTTAATTTCACCAGGAAAAACGGTTTTAGTTGAACCAACTTCCGGTAATACAGGTATTGCTTTAGCCATGGTAGCAGCCGCGCGGGGCTATAAATTGATTTTAACCATGCCCGAAACCATGAGTCAAGAAAGACGCGCCATGCTGCGGGCTTATGGTGCAAGTTTGGAGTTAACACCAGGAACTCAAGGAATGCGAGGAGCAATTAATAAAGCAGAGGAAATTGTGGCGAATACTCCCCATGCTTTTATGTTACAGCAATTTGCTAACCCTGCAAACCCGAAAATCCACCGAGAAACCACCGCTGAGGAAATTTGGGCGGATACGGACGGAGAAGTTGATATTTTAATTGCTGGGGTAGGAACAGGCGGTACAATTACTGGTATTGCAGAAGTGATTAAACAACGTAAACCCAGTTTTCAAGCTATTGCGGTAGAACCTAGCAACAGTCCCATTTTATCAGGTGGTAAACCCGGTCCTCATAAAATTCAAGGTATTGGTGCAGGATTTATTCCTGATGTGTTGCGTCAAGACTTAATTGATGAGATAGTCCAAGTTGATGATATAGATGCAATAGCGTATGGGCGTAGATTGGCCAGAGAAGAGGGTTTATTATCGGGAATATCTTCTGGTGCGGCTTTATCTGCGGCTATTGTTGTCGGTAAACGCCCAGAAAATGCGGGTAAATTAATTGTGGTGATTCAACCTTCCTTTGGTGAACGCTATTTAAGTACCGCTCTGTTTCAAGATTTGATGAGTTAATTAATTCACCCAAATTCGAGGGTGCGTTACTTTAACACTAACACACCCTACTAAAATTGTCAATTATTATTGGTGATTTTTACAACCACCTTGACCATGATGGTGGTCGTGATTATCTTTATTAGCACATCCTTGGAGGTCTTGCTGTAGGAGGTTTTCGCTCATTTGTTGCAAAGATTCATCCACAGGTTTTAAGCCTATCCATGCGTCAATTTTCTCCACATCAAAACCGATTTCTCTTTTGTCTCCTACTTCTATCAAAGGACGACGAATTAATAAAGGATCTCTCAGCATCATGATCAAAGCATTTTCAGCCGTGATATTTTCAGGATTCACCTCTCCTGATTTTACCCTGGGTGCGGCTTGATTAAACCATTCTATTACCGGGCGATCGCCAAAAAATGACCGCAATTTTTCTACAGTCCAAGGTTCTGTTAATAAACTATATGCTACCACTTCATGACCTGCGGCTGTGAGTAATACTTTTTGTCTGGTATTGTTTTTACAGCCTGGTTTTTCATAGAAAAGTACTCTGGCCATTGCTATTTCTCCTATTGGTTTCTAGATGGAAAATAATTAACCGCAGATCAACGCAGATTCAAGATGATTTTTTTGATTGATAGCTAACACCTATATCCCGAAATTATAACATTTGCTATTTTTGCCATTAGCTTGAAAATTCTTTAAAACTTTTTAGCAACGTGGTTAATTACATCAAATTCAAATCTCTGGTTTGGGTTTGTTTCTCCATAAATATTAAATGTTACTGTTGGTTCTTCACCCATTGCTTGAACATCATGTATTGTCTCAGGTGTCAAGCTGATAATATCACCAGGAAATAAGTTGATTTCTCCTGTTATTTCAATTTTATCAGGAAAATCAGGATTTCCACTACGTCGCCAAAATGTGTTTTTTTCCTGACCTTTTAATATAGCAATTACTCCCCATGTGCCATGATTATGAATAGTGGAAGTTGTTCCTGGTGCAAATGTTACTGTTTGTACGGTCAAGGGAAATCCTAATTCATCATATAATAATAAAACAGAAATTCCCGTTTTGGCATCAGGTTTTAAAAACTGACTTTGTACCCAATAGGAATTAACAATTAATCGTCTTACCAGGGTTCTTATTGCTGGAAGTTGGATTGATTCCTCTTCAACATGATTGAGTACATCTTCCACTTCAGTTAAAAAGCGATACAGACGATAATTATCCTGCAATAAATCCCATGACCTTGCTGATTTACAAATTTGATATTCTCCATTTTCCGCAACAAACCAATCTTTACCTTGCATAATTTATGAACGTTTATGAAAGTTAACGAAAGTTTAATCATCTGCTTCCGGTGGACGAGTTAAAATCTCTAGCAGAATACCAGCACCAAAATCATTTTTGTCATCAATTCCTTTAATTCTGCTACTAATTTCCTTCGCTTCTTCTATTTTTCCTAGTTTAGCTAATACCAAACCAGAAGCAGCATAAGCATTCAAATACAATCTGATTTGCGGTTCTTCCTGACGTTTGATTAAGATAGGTTTAAGTTCTTCCCACTTATCAGGTAGATTTTCCACTGCTTTGATTTTAGCGGTTATTTTCTCTGCTGTTGTCAGTGCTAAACCATAATTATTTTTGTAGTAAAAATATCTATAAGCTGCGACTAAAATATCTGTATTATCTGCTGTTTTAGCCAAAGCTTGCTGCATATATTTTGTCGATTCTTCTGTATTTTCCCAGGTGGCTGCGGCTAATATCAATAATTCTTTGATATCATCTGCAACATCAAACCATGAAAATCTATTGTTATCAGTTTTCATAATAGTTAATCCCTAGAAGTTTTTGCTGAAATTATGATAATTATTTTAGACAAGAACATGAGTAATTCCTAATTACGAATTACTCACAATCCATTTTTACAAAATATTGAGAAGATAGACCAAAGTAAAGAGAATAATCCAAATGATATCAACAAAGTGCCAGTAAATTTCTGCCATTTCTATGCCAGTATGTTTAGTAGCAGAATAATGATCACGACGGAAAGAACGCCATAGGACACCTAAAATTAATAACAGTCCTACAAAGACGTGCAAGCCGTGAAAACCTGTCATTAAATAAAAGCAATTCGAGAAAATATTGGTAGTGAATCCATAACCTAAATTCATGTATTCATAAACCTGACCAGCTAGGAATACAGCACCCATAATGGCGGTGATAAAATACCAAAACCGCATCCAACCCACACTATTTCTTTTAATTGCCATATCACCAAAATGAATGACAAAACTGCTAGAAACGAGGATGATAGTGTTAATAGCGGGGATAAATAATTCTACTTCTGTGCCTTCTGGTGGCCAAACTGCTGTCGTCCCTTTAAAAAACAAATAAGTGGCGAAAAATCCGCCAAACATCAAAGATTCAGAAGCGAGAAATGTGATTAAACCCCACACTCGTAAATCTGGATGTTCTCCGTCGCTGTGATGTTCACTGGGTGTAATTGCAGTCATATTATTTTCCTGGTAAATTTTTTCTCGTCTTACGCAAAGGTGCAAAGGCGCGAAAGACCTCTGCATACCTCTGGGTTTTAACTGATAGCTTCTGTCACTGATGATTCTTCATGGTGATGTCCGTAGTCATAGGGTCCATGGGTAACAACTGGTAGAACTTCCCAGTTTTCAATAATGGGTGGAGAACTGGTTGTCCATTCTAAAGTTAAACTTTCCCAGGGGTTGTCACCAGCAATTTCGCCTTTTTGCCAACTGTAAATGGCGTTTAAAGCGAAGGGAATGACGGAAATACCTAAAAGGATTGCGCCAATGGTGCAAAGCTGGTTTAAGCTGGCAAATTGGGGGTCATACATGGCAACTCGGCGGGGCATTCCTTGTAAACCCAGTTTGTGCATGGGTAGAAATGTCAGGTTTGTACCGACGAATGTCAGTAGAAAATGAATTCTTCCCCAGGTTTCGTTCATCATTCTACCGGTGATTTTGGGGAACCAGTGATAGATACCTGCGTAAATACCAAAGACTGAACCACCAAATAAAACGTAGTGAAAATGACCGACTACGTAATAAGTATCGTGAACGTGAACATCAAAGGGGGCTGTTCCCATGGTGACACCGCTTAAACCGCCCATGACGAACATGGAAAGTAAACCGATAGCAAATAACATGGCACTGGTAAAGCGGATTTTTCCGCCCCAGAGGGTTGCTACCCAACCGAATATTTTTACACCTGTGGGGACTGCTACTATGAGTGTGGAAATGGTGAAGAACATCCGCATCCATCCAGGTGTACCACTGGTAAACATATGGTGTACCCAAACGAATAAACCAACGACGCAAATAGCAACGGTGGAAAAGGCAATGGCTTTATAACCAAAAATCGGTTTTCGGGCGTGGGTGGGAATAATTTCGGACATAATTCCGAAAATCGGCAGAATCATTAAATAAACTGCCGGGTGGGAATAAAACCAGAATAAATGTTGGTAAATAACCACATTACCACCTGCGTCTGGTTTGAAAAAAGATGTCCCGAAGTTAATATCAAATAACAGCAAGATTAAACCTGCTGCTAATACTGGAGTAGATAAAAGTGCGAGAATGGAAGTTGCTAGAATCGCCCAACAAAATAGGGGAACTTGATCCCATTTCATGCTGGGAACTTTCATCATCAAAATGGTGATGACAAAGTTAATAGAACCTAAAATTGAAGAAGTTCCAACTAAAACAATGGACAAAATCCATAAACTTTGGGCGTTATTGGCGGTAACTAAACTTAATGGTGGGTAAGCAGTCCAACCAGATTGAGAACCACCAAAGAAAAAACTTAGTAATAGTAATAATCCAGCGACGGGATTTAACCAAAAAGCGATCGCATTTAATTTAGGAAAAGCCATATCTCTAGCACCCATCATTAAAGGAACTAGATAGTTACCAAATCCACCAATGGCACTGGGTACAATCCATAGGAAAATCATGATTGTTCCATGATTTGTCATAAAGGCATTGTAGAGATTTGGATCAATAAAATCCGAGTCTGGTGTGGCTAATTCCGTACGAATTGCGATCGCCATTAACCCACCAATGAGATAGAATACAAAGGCTGTCACCAAGTATTGAATACCAATCACTTTGTGATCAGTATTAAATGTGAAATAATCTCTAACTTTCCACGCTGTGGGATGAGAACTATGAGTATTTAGCAGCGTTGGTGCTTGATTTTCATTTGGTGGAGGATTAACTGGAAAATCTACTTGTGTCATATTTTTGTTGGTTGTCTTTTGTCAGGTTTCAGTTATTAGCTAATAATTACTAACGACTGAATTTTAGATTTTAAACTTCGAGGATGATTCAATATCCAAAATTTTAGACAAGAATCAATCTAAAATCTAAAATCTAAAATCTAAAATTGATGGGCTAATGACTCAAGATTTGCGGGAGTTACATCTAAATTCTGAGTGTAGGGGGCTAGAAATTCTGATGGGGATAAATTCTCTAAATTCACAGCCACTGCATGATTTATCTCTTGATGTTCAGCAATTTGATTTTCACTCATCCAAGCATCAAAATCTTCTCGTTCATGGACAATTACCTGTGTCCGCATTGAACCATGATAACCACCACATAATTCTGCACAAACTACTGGATAAGTACCAGTTTTTGTAGCTGTAAATCGCAGTTGAGTAGGAACACCAGGAATAGCATCTTGTTTGAGACGAAATTGGGGAACCCAAAAAGAGTGAATTACATCATCTGCCGATAAATTTAATTGGACATCAGTACCCACGGGAACGTGCAATTCTCCAGCAGAAACACCACTTACAGGATAATTAAATAACCACGCAAATTGGATTCCTTTGACATCTACAACTAAATCAGCAGGTTTATTTTTGGTTTGAGGATTTTCACCAATACCAATATTAGTTGTATGACTAACATTCATAGCAGTTGTTGACCCCTGGTGAGGATGACTACCCACACCAAAACCACCCATTTGGTTATAAATATCAACACTGTAAATGCCTAAAAAGATCACAATTACCGTAGGAATTGCTGTCCAAAAAATCTCTAAACTCAAGTTACCTTCTACAGTTACACCATCGGAATTATCTCCTTTTCGTCGTCTGTAGATAACTAGAAACAGCAGAATTGTCCCTTCAACAACTAAAAAAAGGGCAACTGCAATTGTAAACATGATATTGAAAAAACCATCTACCAAAGGCGCTTGTTGCGATGCTGCTTCCGGTAATAAATGATGATTTTGACCAATCCAGATACTGATAGGGGCTATGATCATCCCAGCTAACAGTGTCCACAGCGAAACAGGAACTTTTTGCATAAATGCTACCTGCTTTGTAAACAGTAATAAAACAATAGTCAGTGAAGATAGACTTTGTTTCTATAGATCAATAATTCTCTTTTGCAGAGAGAATCATCTTTTTATTTTTCACTATTACTGTTCTAACTTGTAACTAGCAAAAAATGGCTAAACTTCCATATTTTTTCATATTGATAACCACAAAATCCCCGACTTCTTGAAGAAATCGAGGATCTGAGAATTAATATTTTCATAAACCAAATATAAGTAGAAAAAATAGTAGCAAGTATGATTTATTTAGATAATAACAATTGACGATTTACGTTTCTGTTTACCGTGAACTTTTCAACTAAATTCTGTAAATATCGAGATTCCCCTCTAATTACCTTGCTGAGAATGACAAAAATCAACTGTTTAAAAATCACCCAAAATGTTACTGGTCTAAAGTGGTATGACTGTAACAATTCTTGGGACAAATCCGAGAACAAGCTTCACAACCAATACAGTTTTCTGGCTTAATAACAACCATTACTTTCCGTTCAATTTCCTCATCATCTTCATCTTCTACAAATTCACCTTCTTCATTCAAAGCCATTAAGCCCAAAACTTTATGACCGCAAACTTTCATACATCTGCCACAACCAATACATTTATCCTTGTCAATTTCTTGAGCAAATTTAGGAGTCCAAGCAGTACCTCCAAAAGTCAATCCTGTTAATGTAGCCATGAATCGAACCTCAGCAATTTTAGCTAGATGTTAGTTAATCCTTTAATCTTCATACTAGCCTAATATTTAATTTTTTCAATAACGAAAATTAACTTTTTTGTCAAATTTTCATGACTTGCTAAACAATATTATTTATTTTTAGTTAGTTCAAATTATTAAATAATATTAATTATTGATAAATTTAGATTATATCCGCATCTAAAAAGCTTATTAGCCAAAGTTTTCCACGATTGTGTTGAAATTTATTTTCTCAATAAATCTGATTCAATTAGCCAAAAAACACCTTAATTAATAGGAATTATCATCAATTATTACCGCCAATTATTAGCTAAATTGACTTGCCACTTGCAAATATTTTTTATTTAGATGAAAATATACCGTTCATGGTATTTATAAATACAAACTTAAAAAAATAATTTCCTTTATTTTTGAACCATTTTGTGCCTAACTACTCAAGATGTTCATAAAAAACATTTAGACTAATTTATATAGCCCAGCATAAACATTATCACAATAAATATCTAGGTAAATATTAAGAAATTCCGCCAAGCTCATACTGAACAATCTTATGCAAATCTTTATGAAATTTATAGTTAATGAAGAAGTAATAAAGTCTAACTTTGCCAAATATCAATAGCTACAAAATCTGGCTTCATCAACCCTATAAGTAATTAATCAGAGGAGAAAAATATCTTCTCGTTATAGAGGTAATTGGGTAACAAATTATCAATCAAAAGGACACATTATAGCAGTTCTTATGTATTTAATCTCCTTCGTCCTTTGCGCCTTTGTTCCTTAGCGTCTACTCTTCAAGATCACTAAGAGTGATAGCGCGAAACCAAATCTAAATGTAGTTCATTTATCCAAAAATTCTGTAAGGGGAGACTTGAGCCAAACATCTCAACGATTAAAGTAGGAAGACCTCCTATGCCGCATATAATTCCTAATAACAATTGCGTGGGATGTGACAAATGCCGACCCCTATGTCCTACGGGTGCAATCAAAATCGAAGATGATGAATATTGGGTTGATCCTGTCCTTTGTAATAATTGTGATGGTCATCATTCACAACCACAATGCGTAATTGCTTGTCCAACAAATGCCCCCATACCTATACAGGCAAAAAAAGGAAGATGCAAAATTGAACCACGAGATGCTACCAGTTCCGATTTATTTTCTAATGGTAAGAATAACCCCTTTGCTTCAGCAATAGTTATCTGGGAAGCTTGTAATCTATTAGCACAACGGACATCTTTACAATGGGAAAAAAATGCAGAAGGTAATTGGCATTACCACCGCTCAGTTAATCAAGGAAAAGGGACAATTTCTTTTCAAATTCACAACCTATTTCCAGTTAATAACTGCACCAATAATAATTTACAAGCAATTGATTATTTAGATATTCGTGCTGCTTGTATTCATCTCATTTTTGCGGCTAAAATCACAGCCTTAGATCAACCTTGGCAAGAAGAATTTACCATTGATGAACGACAAATTGAACAGTATTTGGGCTTGGAAAAACGTAAGGATCTGAGCAAAAGTACCAAACTCGGTTTAATCAAAAATATCGTTTATCAAACCTGTTCTCTCATGGTTTCTATTGACTGGCCGCAACAAGGTAGAGTTCCCAGTTTTGCTATTAAAGATAGTTATCTCTGGAATTTGATAGATACTCAACACCATTTTCAAGAAGATGATCAAGGGTGTAAATATTTGATTGGCTTAACATTTACAATCAAAGCTGGGATTTGGACGCAACATTTTTGCAACAGACAAGGATGTAAAGAACGCACTGCATTTTATCAATATGGCAGCCTTCCTAAAAGCTTATTAACCACGGTTATGAGTTTGTGGCAACAACATGAGGGCGCTGTTAGACTCATGCTTTGGTTATTATTTAAAACTAAAATGGGTAGGGAACAACGCATCACTATTCCTACCTTGCTGCGCGTTGCTTATGGTGAAGAAAAACTAACTCAAGCTTCTAGACATAGGGAAGAGCGCAAACGCCTACTTAAAGCCTATGAAAATGATTTAGAAGTTCTCAATCATTATGGAATTAAACCATTATTTGATCCTGTCACCTATCCCCCAGAAATTCAACCTTTATGGGCTAAATTAGTTGATATTCCTGAAGATCCTGATCAAGCTTTAGAATTTTGGATTAATGACGGTAGTGGTGAAAATCGTCTCACCGATAGCGGACCTCGTGGTAAATGGAATCTGCTCCTGAATGCCCGAATTTTAGCTTTTGAACTGCCTCCAGATTGGGAAAAGCATTCAGAATCAGATAAGAAACAACGTCGCACTACTAAACCTAAAAGCAATCATCAACAAACAGGTAATTTACTAGGGGAACAAGTGATAGAAGGACGCAAAAAAATGAACCTTTCCCAAAGGGAATTAGCTAAGTTAATGGAAAAAAGCCAAAGCTGGATTCGTGACGTGGAGAAAGGTCGTTTAAAAGCTAAATTAGATGATCAAATGCTCTTGAGACAATTGCTAGATATTCCTTAACTTAAAATAGATCCCCGACTTCTTTAAGAAGTCAGGGATCTGGGTCTATTCACAATCATATCCTAACTATAAGTTGCCACTTTTTTAGCTACCAACCAAAGATTAGATACAGCATATTTCATACATACTACTTCTTGTGCAGCATGACAAGAAACTTTCAATGCTTGTGTTTTTACATTATCTTTTACAAGTTTGGCTTGGTAAGTGTAGAGTGTCCCAGAGGGTTGTTCAAAACTTAACTCACCCAGAATTGTCTGATTATCTAAACTCTTTTCTAGTATCTTACCTGTTACTTTATAATTAAACCAATCCCATCCTAAACGCAGGATCAGTTCTTTTTCCAAAATTTGCAAAGGATTAGGCAATATTCCCCAACCACGATAAATTTTATTGAAGCATTCTATATCACCACTATAGTTAAGAATTGATGGAAAGGTATTTTGATCAAGAATCCCATAATATCTTCCTTGGGGAAAATCTATGGCTGTGGGAGCAAATCTATGACCACCAAAATGGCTCGATTTCCAAATTCTCACCTGATTTGATTGTAAATCAAAACTTTTATTTTCAGCATAATTTTTAGCATAATTTTGAGCATAAAAATAAAAAGGATTACCATATCTCGCACAACATTGATCATGGCTACCATGAGTACATATTAATATATCTCTGCTGCTTGGTGTTTCTATTTCATAATCAGTATTAAAACCTGCTAAATATTTACTAACAACTCCCGCGGCTTTTTCAATATTCGGTAGTTTAAATTCTTGCTTACTATATCCTTTGATTAATCCCTTTTGCTGCTGATAAATTAACAAAGTTGTCTCTTTAACTCCATGGGATTGATCATTAGCAATTAGCAGAAAGCAAACTGGCATTTTAGCACGTTTTACTTCTTCTACTAAAATCCGTAAGTTGTCGGGAACCCATTTGGAATTGAAGGCTTCATAGGTCCAGGGTGTAGGACATTCTACTAAAATATAGGTTTGGTAGTTGGTAGCAGTACCAATCATATCTTCTTGTAGTTGTCGTGAATTATCAGCACAAAAAAATTTATTCATTTACATTTACTCAAGGATGGATTTTATGGACAATTTTTAGCAGAAATTCAAGAGGACACTTGATCATATTCTAATTTTTTTAAGTTTTTCCGGCTAAATAAATTCTGTTATCAAAAATGTAATCATCTCAAATATAGATTTTTTACATTTTAGCGGGAGAATTTATGTAATATTTTTTATACTTTATATCGGTTTCGACCAGCATTTTTAATCTTCTGTGTTGACTCCTAAATGATGTTTTTCCTCAATTATCTAAATAAAAATCCTATCTTTTGTCTGTATACCCAATAGCATACATTCACTAACTTTTAAATTATATTTCAAATTATAGCTGAATTTATCTATATTGCAAAATATTCTCAATAATTTTAAAAAAAAAATAAAGTCCTGAGGACAATCTTAAATATACATAAGTTAACCAAAATTTAGCATCACTGTGATTGCATTTATAAATGTAATAAATTAGGTTATATATATGTTACAAAGATAATCAATCCAGAAATACCAGAAATATTTTAGATCCGGGCTGTGAAGATGGTTTCCTAATGCACTACAAAAAAATTATAATTAAGTAATCATGGTGAATGGTTGATAGTTGTTTCCTAAACTCCCTATTGTTTAATTATATGACATTAATCTTATCTTTGGATTTTGGCGGTACAAAATTAGCAGCAGCAACAGTTAAGGCTGGTACTAGAGAGTGGTTGTATCATGAATCACGGTTTTCTCCTGCAAATGCTGATGCTTTAAGTGATTTAGAAATTATGCGATCGCTCATCAAATCTGTGTTAAAAGGAAATAAACCGGATGCTATTGGTATCAGCTTTGGTGGTCCAGTGGACGCAACAACAGGTTTAGTGAGACTATCTCATCATGTTCCGGGGTGGGAAAATGTTCCCCTCAAACAACTATTTGAGGAAGATTATAATGTACCTGTGAGTATAGATAATGATGCTAATGTTGCAGCCATCGGTGAATATCGCTTTGGGGCTGGACAAGGATATGATAGCTTATTTTATATTACTATTAGTACAGGTGTTGGCGGAGGCTGGATAATTAATGGCCAACTCTGGCGAGGTGCATTGGGCATGGCGGGGGAAATTGGTCATATAGTAGTAGATCCTAGAGGTCCATTATGCTTATGTGGCAAACGAGGGTGTGTAGAACGGTTGGCTTCTGGCCCTTACATGGCACAAAATGCGCGAGAAATGCTAGAAAAAGAACTACCCAGCCCTGAGGGTAAAGCCAGGGGAGAAATACTTAGGTATTTGATCGGTAATAATCTGGATTTACTCACGGGAAAAGTCGTCAGTGCCGCCGCATCCTACGGAGATGAAATCGCCCAAGAGGTATTATATAGGGGAGCTTGGGCATTGGGAGTAGGTATTGGTAATGTAGCCAATCTTATGAATCCTCAACGCTTTGTTTTAGGTGGTGGTGTGACTAAAGCTGGTGATAATTTTTGGGCTGCGGTGCGAAAAGTAGCCAGAGAAACCGCATTACCAGAAGTGAATTTTGAAATTGTCCGGGCATTGTTGGGTGATGATGCCCCTTTATGGGGTGCTGTTGCTTTGGGTCTAGACTTATTAAATTAGGTTTTTTCACACAGATACGCTCCCAGGGCAGAGAGGAATTAAAGCTTTTGTTTAAATATTGGTCTGTTGTTTTTGATATAGTGACCAATATAAACCTTTTTGTTTTAACAACTCTAAATGTGTTCCCTGTTCCGCGATAATTCCCTTCTCCATGACTAATATTAAATCTGCACGCTTGAGAGGGGCAAAACGGTGGGCAATTAAAAAAACTGTGCGGTGGGAAGAGACGTTTTTCAGGTTTTTTAAAACTTGTTGTTCGGTTTCACTGTCTAAGGCACTAGTGGCTTCATCTAAGATAAGAAGAGGTGCAGAACTCAGAAATAATCTTGCCAATGCAATCCTTTGTCTTTGTCCTCCTGATAATGCTGTACCTCTTTCACCAACATTGTTTTCGTAACCATAAGGTAATTGACTAATAAAGTCATGGGCTACGGCTAATCTCGCAGCTTCTATAACTTTTTCCGCACTAATATCTGCATTTCCTAAAGTAATGTTTTCCAAGATTGAACCATTAAATAAAAAGTCTTCTTGGAGAACTACCCCAATTTGTTGTCTTAAAGATGCTAAGTCAGCACTTTTAATATCAAATCCATCAATTAATATGCGCCCTGATTCAATTTGATATAGTCTTTGCAAAAGTTTAGAAAGGGTACTTTTCCCTGAACCACTACGACCAACAATACCTATAAATTGCCCCGGTTTAACATGAAAAGAAATTCCTTTTAATACTGGTTCCGTATTAGCAGAATAACGAAAAAATACCTGTTCAAAATTAACTTCACCTTTCAGGGGAGGTAATACTAAACCTGTTCCTGCTTCGGTTTCTGGGGCTGCATTAAGAATATCACCAATTCTATCTACTGATAATAGCACCTGTTGGAGATTTTGCCACAGTTGTACTAGCCTTAATAAAGGGCTGGTAACTCTTCCCGATAACATTTGAAAGGCGATTAATTGCCCAATGGTAAGTTGATGATCAATGACTAATTTCGCCCCAAACCATAGGATAATTAAAGTAGAAAATTTAGTCAGAAAATCACCGATATTACTACTAATATTGGATGTGGTGGAAGCTTTAAAACTGGTGCGAATAAAGCGGGCAAATAAGCCTTCCCACCTTTCTCTAGCTATTGGTTCAGCCGCATGAGCTTTAACTGAATGAATGCCGGTAATTGTCTCTACTAAAAATGATTGACTGTCCGCACTGCGGTTAAAGGTTTCATTTAACCAATTTCGCAAAATTGGTGTGGCAATAATCGTTAAAGTCGCAAACAAAGGTAATACCGCTAAGGCTACAAATGTGAGAGGAATGTTATAATAAAACATCAATCCCAGGTAAACTATAGCAAAGATACTGTCCAGAATTACTGTTAAAGCTGTACCTGTGAGAAATTGACGAATTTGTTCTAATTCCTGAACTCTAGCAACTGTATCTCCCACTCTCCGCGACTCAAAATAAGCCAATGGTAAACGCATTAAATGGCGAAAAAGTTGAGCCGATAAACTCAAATCTAACCGCCGTGCAGTATGAGTAAATATGAATAGCCGCAGAATACCTAGAATACACTCAAATGTCGCCACTAACAACAGAGCGATCGCCATCACATCTAAGGTGGCTAAACTCTCCTGTACCATGACTTTATCAATGATAACTTGGGTAATTAATGGTGAAGCTAAACCTAATAATTGTAAGGTAAATGAAGCTAATAAAACCTCACCTAATAATCCCCGATATTTCCACACTGCGGGAGTAAACCAACCTAAATTAAATTTCTCTTGTTGGGAAATTAATTCAACTTGCCATAATGTACCATCCCAACAATTTTCTACTACAGATTGAGGTAATTGTTCACAAATATAATCAGGATTTTGGGGATTAGCAATAATCAAATAATTACCTTTCATTTGATATGCTACAACCCAATTTAATTGACTATTTAATTTGTCATTTTTATCATTCTCACTTTCCTGATTCTCTTGATTCCACAACAATAAAGCCGGCAAAGATAATTGGCGTAATTCACTCCAATTAACCTGCAATTTCCGCAACACTAACCCTAATTTTTCTCCTGCTTCTACTATATTTTGTGGCTTTTGTCCCCGCAATTGACGTTGTACCCATTCCAACTGCACAGGATTTTGTAAATGTTGCGCTACCATTGTTAAACAGGCAGCACCTGTATTCCCACTTCCCACAAAGGGATAATGGGAAATTATTGGTTGGGGCGGTGTGAAAGCTGGTGCAGAAATGCGAGAGTTAGTAACTGGTAAAACGATTTTTTTCTCCTCTTGATTACTTGAATTTTTCCAAAATTCATCAATCTGAGGATTTAAAAACTTTTTCCACACCTCTGAATTCCAACAGACTACTACTACTTCCTTACTAGCAGCTACAGCTTTAAAATTAGTAAATAATTCCTGACAGTCACCAAACCAATTTCCTGTTTGTAAAGTAGCTACAGTTTTATTTTCTCCTTCTTCTCGTAAACGTACTTTACCAGTGATAATTAAAAACTGTTCACCTCCTAGTTCTGGTGACCAAATTTTCTCACCAAGTTTGTAATTACGAATTTCCGCTTGCTGTTTTAATTCGCTTTGTTCTTCCGCATTTAGCCAAGATAGCGGTGGTTCATTCCAGAGTAAATTGTTTAACACATTTATTCGTAAAGATTGCTAATTTAGAGTTTTTAATTAACTTGGATTTTCACCGTGAGATTTTGAATTTTCTCCCCTAGCCATTTTTCAAATAATTCATTTTGTAGTGATTGTTTTAATTGAGGATCTTCTAAGGATGCTGGGAGAATTTGTTCTAATCTAAATAAAGCAAAACGCCCTTCTATTTCTATGGGATTTATCAATTTTCCAGGGATAGTTGCATCTACAGCCCCACGTAAAATATCCGGTATAGTTCCCCGACTAATTGGTCCCATCATTCCATTAAATACTTTTTCATCTGCTAATGAATACTCTTTTGCTAACTGTTCAAAACTAGCACCTTCTTCAATTTGAGTTTGCAGTTCTTCTGCTAATTCTCGACTATCAACTAAAATTCGTGAAAGTACGACTCTATCTAAGTAGATCTTTCTTTCAATAAAGTATTCTGGTAATTTTGATTCTGTCACCAATGCTTTGAGTTTTTCTAATTGAAAGCTAAAGGTGATAGATGTATGAAACGTTGTATAATCTGTACCATTATTGATTAACCATTCTTGAAACTTTTGTGGATCAGTTAGTTGATTTTTGAGGCGAAAATCAATAATTGTCTGTTCAATTAATGCCGAACTAATCTCAATATCTGTCCTGGTATTAATTTCTTGTTCAATTATGTGCTGACGCAGTACATCATTAATAAAATTTCCTAGTCTACCCGATATCTGTAGGTACTTTACTACTTCAGCTAAAGCGATTTCTTGGTTATTTACAGTTAAAAAAGTTGCAGATTCCATGAAGTGATTCTGAAAATAAAACTAAAACATCTCTAAGACTTTCCATTAAATAATAGAGAAAACAGTAGAGAATGATATTTAGTAATCATGAAGATTTGATAAATTAAATATATGCTTAATCAGTCGGCAATATCTCAAGAATTTTAACTAATAAGTATTTGGAAATCTGTAAACACGATGACAAAAATAAAATCATAAATAAAATCATAATGTTGGGTTAACGCGAGTCAACCCAACCTACAAATATTTTGATTTTAGTCAATGAATAATTAAACAAAGATACTTTGGTAAATTAACGCCATTATCATCGCCGAAATAGCACCAATAAAGGTATTAAAAATATTAACAACTTCATTAGTTAGCCAAGTATATTTAGATTGTAAAGTTGCACCAATGACACTTTCTAAATTTGTAGCGATAAATGCAGCTAATACACTCCAAATCATACCAACAGGATTAATTAAATTTACGCCCCAACCAATCAGAGCGATCGCTATTGATGCTATCATACCAGCTACAGTCCCTTCTAAACTTACCGCCCCTTCTGTACCTCTAGGAACTGGTTGCAGTGTCGTAATTAAAAATGTGCTTTTACCATAAGCTTTACCAACTTCACTAGCGGTAGTATCCGATAGTTTGGTGCTAAAACTAGCAACATAACCCAAACATAGCAAATATTTAAAATCAGGTAAAAACAACACTCCTAAAGCGCATACAGCCGCTATTAATGCAGAACCCCAAACGTTTTCTGGACCTCTTGCACCACCACGTTTTTCTGCAATTCCTGCGGCTTCTTTTTCCGCTATACCAATACGCGTTACCCCAGAACCAACAATAAAATAGAACACTACCACTAGATATCCTGGCCAACCCAGCGTTCCCCAAATGATAATTCCCAATAACCCAGCATTAAGTATACCTGCGGGGGTGAGCAGTTTTTTGGGAAGAATTGCCACTATTCCTAGTAAAATCGTATTTAAGGCTAATCCCATTAACCAGGGATTTGTCAAATCAATTAGAGATAACATCTGTGATCAATTATGAGTATTTTCAGGTTTTTAATGTGATAAAATGATTTTATCCTCTTTTATTACATTAATATTAAGATTCTTTTCTCCCTGGCTTTTCCATACTGTGGGAATAAAGAAACCCACAATAGTTATATTCTCTCACCCACCCCCACCATGAACCAACCTATTTTTCACCTCGCTTTCCCCGTCACCAATATCCCCGACACCAAAGCCTATTATGTTGATGGTTTAGGCTGCATACCCGGACGTGAAAACCCCCACGCTTTAATTCTCAATCTTTATGGACATCAATTAGTAGCCCACGTTACCCAGGATATTTTAACACCTCAAAAAGCTATCTATCCCCGACATTTTGGACTAATTTTTTCTCAATTAGAGGATTGGCAAGAATTACTAGAAAAGGCAAAAAACCAAGATCTAAAATTTCGAGAAGAACCGAAAAACCGCTTTGTTGACTCCCTTCTAGAACATCGCACTTTCTTTTTAGAAGACCCTTTTTATAACTTAATGGAATTTAAGTATTATCGTCATCCAGAAGCTATTTTTGGCAGTGCTGAATATACCAAAATTGGGGATAGAGATTAGATGGCAGTTTAATAGTATATATATTAGAAAGTATAAATTCATAAATTTACTGTTGATGTTAATGCCTCTGCTACTATTGCTAAACTCCTAGGATCTGTTAGCATTAAAGGATGTAATAACACTGGTAAATTTACTTCTTTTCCTATCCCAAGCTGGGAACTTATAGCAGGTAAAATCATCAAATCATAAGGTGTCCAAATAGATGTAAAATTTATTTTTTTTAACATCTCAACATCAGCATTTAAATCTGCTAAAAAAGGACTATTAGGACGCATTTGTACACATCCTGGCAACCATGAACCATAAGCAATTACTGTTCCTTTATGGGGTGAAGAAATACTAATAAATCGCTCTACTCTTTCTATTCCTCCCAAACGTTGAATATAATAACGACCAACAATACCACCCATACTAAAACCAACTAAATTAAGTGGTTGTTCTGGTGCAAAAGTATCATTTACATAATTAGCTACCTGTTGCGCTAATTTATCCAGAACCTCAGCACCATTATTCGGGACCAAATCTACTGTATACACAGACAAACCTCTTTGTCTGAGATACAACGCCATTTTATCGAAAACCGCCCCAGTATCGTTGATACCATGGACTAATAAAACCGGATTCTGCTGTTTTGTGGTGGTAATTTTCATTTTTCATGATTTTCCAGAATTTAACTCAGTATTATCATGAAGATAATAGAAAATGTGACATGAGCATAAAGCTAAACTATTAAGATTTGTTAAAAAATTTCTCATAATGTTATTTTCATAATAAAATTTAATAATTAATTTAATTTTTGTGAAATGTGATCTACCAGTTGCAACTGTTGACACCAAAAACCTAAAAATACTAATCAGTATTAATTCACGGTTTGCTAAGTGACAACCAGTAACTTTTATGACTGGCAGCAATTAACAGAATAAACCAGGAGTATTTTTTATGGGCTTTATCAAAAATCTGATTGCGGGTATTGTCGGTTTTATCACTGGATTATTTGGTAATAAGGGAAACAGCTACTACCTGGAACTAAAGGAAGAAGCTGAAGCTAATGTTACTCAAGTAGCCGCACCAGTAGCCGCAGTAGCGCCAACACCAGCAGCACCAGCAGCAGTAGCAGCAGTAGCAGTAGCACCAGTAGCACCAGTAGCAGCAAAAGCCACCAAAGCTGAACCCGTTAAAATATCAGTCCCAACTGAAACCAACTTTGCCACCAAGTATCTCATTCCTAAGAATACCCCTCGTCGTCGTCCTGGGGTAAATATGAACAGCTTTTTAGAAATGGCAAGCCAGGTAAAAACCCCAGCTTAAATACCCGGTAAGCTGAGATAGGGAACAGGTGACAGGGAACAGGGAACAGGTGATAGGTGATAGGTGACAGGTGACAGGGAACTCTTAACAGGGAAGAGGTTTTTAGCGATTTTACATTGATTTTACATTGATTTTACACATTTTGGTTTTATGGTGTTAACCTAATTAGGGCTTACTGATAGCGTAGCGTGGCGTTAGCCATATAAACCTAAAACCATTTATTAACAAAGGGTTTCTCGGATTTTTACCACAAAAAAGTGCAAGGTTTTGGCTAATGATGTCTCAAAATGAATTGCATTTTTCTTTGTCGGATTTGGAAAATTGAGGATATCCAAACAGTTAAAACTGTTCCCAGTTAAGAGTTCCCTACCCTCACAGACAACTTACTCAGCAATCCCTAATTATTAGTATTTCCTCCCATTAGACTTTCTGTAACTGTGCTACTCTAGGGTCTATAATTTTTTGTCCCAAACTAGCGAATTGAATGGCTACAGAAACTTTATTTCCTTCTCCAAAAACGTGAGTAACTTTACCAATGCCGAAAGTTTTATGTAATACATTATCACCTACTTGCCAAGCTTGAGAAGTGCTTTGTTTATTAGGGTTTGCCGATGTTGTCTTAGTGAAACTACGGGTAACTTTATTCTGTGTAGTTAATAACTCTGCTGGTAATTCGTCTAAAAATTGCGATCGCATTGCCGGTTCTCTAGTACCATATAAACGGCGTTCCCTAGCATGGGATAGGAATAGACGTTCTTGAGCGCGGGTAATACCTACATAACACAATCTACGTTCCTCTTCTAACAACGATGGATCTTGTAATGAACGATAACCCGGAAATAATCCCTGTTCTAATCCAACTAAAAATACCACTGGAAATTCCAAACCCTTAGAAGCGTGTAAAGTCATTAGAGAAACTGCTGTTTGTCCCTCTTTTAAATTATCTAAATCAGAACTGAGCGCAGCACTTTGTAAAAACGCTTGTAAAGAAATATCCTCGCCTTCATTTTCCTCTTGAAATTGCAACATGGCATTATACAATTCATTAACGTTGCTAATTCTATTATCAGCTTCGTCTGTACCTTGATCTTGCAATTCCTTGATATAACCAGAATCTTCTAAAATTCCTTGTAATATCTCCGAACCGGGAATAACCGTGATTTGTGCTTGACGATTTTCAATCATTGCCGCAAAATTATTCACAGCTTTTGCCGAACGTCCTGCTAAACTATTAACTGATGTTTCATCACTAATTATCTCCCATAATGTTATTCCTAATTGCTGGGAAGCATTGACTAAAGCGTCAATAGTAGCTTTACCAATTCCCCTACGAGGTGTATTAATAACTCGCAATAAACTAACAGTATCCGCTGGATTATTAATAGCTCTTAAATATGCAATAGCATCTTTAATTTCTTTCCGGTCATAAAACTTCATTCCTCCCACAACCGTATAAGGAATTTGATACTTAACTAATAGTTCTTCAAAAGGTCGAGATTGAGCATTGGTTCTATATAAAATTGCAAAAGCACCCCAATTTAATTCCGGGTTTTGATTTTCTAAACTGCGAATTTGGTCAATAACAAAAGCCGCTTCGGCCATTTCTTCCTCAGCTTTATAAAAATAAATTGCTTCCCCCGGTTGTCTTGTGGCCTTGAGAATTTTATCAATGCGTTGGGTATTATTTTCAATTAATTCATTAGCAGCTTGGAGAATGTTTTCACAAGAGCGATAATTTTCCTCTAATTTTACCATAGAACGGGTATCATCATCTGCTAAACCATCGCCAAAATTCTCCTGAAATTCCAGTAAAATCGTAAAATCTGCCATTCTAAAACTGTAAATTGACTGGTCAGCATCTCCGACCACAAATACAGAACGATTTTCCCATTCCCATTCACTTTTACGTTTTTCCCCATTGGTAACTAAAAGCTGAATTAAATCATATTGAGTCCGGTTAGTATCTTGATATTCATCAACTAGAATATGACAGAATTTGCGATACCAATAACCTAAAACCTGCTCATTTTGTTGAAATAATCTAGTAGGAATTAAAATCAAATCATCAAAATCTAAAGCATTATTTTCAGCAAGTTTATCTTGATAGCGGTTATAAACATCAGCAATTACCCTCCCGCGATAATTTGGCTGTTCACTTTCAAATTCTCTAGGGGAAAATCCTTGATTTTTAGCATTACTAATAGCGTAACGCACAGACTTAGGTTCAAATTTCTTACTATCTAAATTTAAATCTTTAGTCACAATTTCTTTAATCACACTTTGTACATCAGATTCATCAAAAATAGAAAAGTTTTTCTCCCATTTTCTCCCTTTTTCATCTTGATATTTCTCAATATCATAACGAAGAATCCGAGAAAACAAACTATGAAAAGTTCCACACCACATATCTTTAATAGTAGTGCGGTAAACTTGTGATTTGATCCAAGTTTGTTCATATTCTGTTAGTAAATCAAACTTTTTATCATGTTTTGTGATTGCTAATTGTTCAGCAAATATCCTTTGAATTCTTTCCTTCATTTCCCTAGCAGCTTTATTAGTAAATGTCACCGCGAGGATATTTTCAGGATTAACACGGTGTTGTAGAATCAAGTTAGCAATACGGTAAGTCAGCGCACGGGTTTTACCCGAACCAGCACCAGCAACTACTAACAATGGTCCGCAATAGTGTTCTACGGCTTGACGTTGACTAGGATTGAGGTGATTAAGGAAATCAATACTTGTTATCATAAAATATAAAGACGATGAGGAGTTTGACGCTCCCCGCCCTATAGAGGGACGGGGATTCTTGCTTCAATGAGCAACCTTACCCAACCTTGTTACCAAGTCTGAGCAGAGGGTCATCTCTCCACAAGCGTTATTAGTTTCCGTCCGCCCGACGGTACTTAAATCATAGCCACTTTGTCTTAGTGCTTTAGTGAGAATGTTAATTGCAGCATTGTGGTCACGGTCAAGTATGCACCCACATTGACAAACATGAGTTCTAACTGAAAGTGACTTCTTGACGATTTCTCCACAACTAGAACAGTTTTGAGAAGTGTATTGAGGTGCAACTGGTACAACTACACGCCCATAGACTTTACCAAAATATTCTAACCATTGAGTAAACAATGACCATCCAGCATCACTAATTGACTTAGCTAATTTGCTATTTTTAACCATATTTTTCACTTGCAGTTTTTCAAACGCCACTAAATCGTTAGATCTAACTACGCACAATGCTGTCTTAACGGCAAAGTCTTTACGTTGACGTGAAACTTGCAAATATTTTCTACCAAGACGGTTAATAGCTTTTTTACGATTATTAGAACCTTTATTTTTACGACTAACTTTTTTTTGTAGTCGTTTTAAAGATTTTTCTGACTTTCGTAAATATCTTGGATTATCAATTTTATCCCCTTGAGAATCAGTGTAGAAACTGTTAAGACCAACATCTAAACCAATAGTTTTACCAGTTGGATTAACATCAATATTCCGTTCTGCATCTATACAGAATTGAACGTAATATCCATCAGAACGTTTAACTATTCTGATTCTTTTGATTTGCTTAATCTGGTAAAAATGTAAATCCCAAGTTCCAATTAATTTTAGCTGACCAATTCCACATTTATCCGTAAAGTTAATGTGTTTTCGGTCTTCTAATAGTTTCCATCCTGATGTTTTATATTCAATGGAACGGTTATTTTTTTCGAACTTTGGATATCCTTTCTTTCCAGGAGTTTTAGCTTGACAATTATCAAAAAATCTTTTAATTGCAAAAGCTGTTCTCTCGGCTGCTGCTTGTCTAGCCATTGAGTTTAATTTATCTGCAAAATCAAATTCATTAGCTACGACCGCAGTGTATTTATTTAGGTCGTAAGGTTTAACATTTTGATTGTCCATCCAAAAGCGCAAGCACTTATTACGAATGAACTGAGTTATCCGTATAGCTTCATCAATTTTTTGATATTGCTGCTTTGTGCCTTTGGCTTTAAATTCAAAAACAATCATTTTTTTTATTACTAATTCGACCTGTTTTAAGTGTAATATACTTTAAGGAATTAGTCAATCTTTAAGATTGGTAAAAATGAAACTACCCTCTCTCACGATTAAGCTGCGCTTAATATCCCTTAGAGGGTGTTTAATTTTACTCGCTTTACATCCCCACCCTGTAGAGGGATGGGGTATTACGGCGTTTTCTGATAAAATAAACCAATAATCTCTGATTTCCCATCCTTATTAGTGGAAGAATTGTCAATTAACAGCCTTTTGGTTGTAAATGTCTAGGTAAAAAACTCAACGATTAAAATCATGGAAATAAAAATGCAAGAACCAGAATACCAAGAAACCCAGTCCAAAGAAACGACTATCCCCCAAATTAACACCCAAACCGGAAATCTTACCAAACTTCAGCCGCCTATGCAGCCTCAAGAACAATGGCTCAAATATGGACAACAAGTTTCTGGTTTTCTGGGTACATTACCAGATTATGTAGGTAAGTTCTTTGGTCAATATCAGCAGCCTATAGTTACTATTGGTTTAGTAGTGACATCTGTAGTCGCAGTTAAGGTACTATTGGCTGTACTAAGTGCTCTTAATGATATTCCTTTAGTAGCACCCAGCTTTGAATTAATCGGTATTGGTTACTCTGTGTGGTTTGTCTATCGCTATTTACTCAAAGCTTCCAGCAGACAGGAGTTATCTAGCGAAATTACCACCCTCAAATCTCAAGTTGTCGGTAAAAAAACTTCTGAATCTTAACTAACAAATTTAGACAAATTTAGACAAACCTAGATATCCGACTTCTTAAAGAATTCGGGTATCTTGTTAGGGAACTCTTAACTGGGAACTCTTAACTGGGAACTCTTAACTGGGAACAGGGAACAAGACGCAAAAAAACCGCGAAAAATTTGCTTTTCAGGTGTTGACAAAGGATTTTAAATATGTTATTATCATATTGATGAGGAAGAACTACCTTAAATTATTTAGTAGGGTGTGTTAGGGACAGCGTAACGCACCATGGGTAAAGCATTTGTGTGTAACATAGCGATAGGGAAGCGCTGCTGCAAGCAGTTCGCTACATTATCGCTATATAATATAGTAACGCACCATTTTAAATCAGGGAACAGGGAACTCTTAACTGGGAACAGGGAACAGGGAATAGGTGACAGGTGACAGGTGACAGGTGACAGGTGATAGGGAACAGCTTTTTGAGTAGGGTGTGTTAGCTGTCTTCGTAACGCACCATTGGTAAAGACTTTGGGTGTAGCATAGCGATAGCGAAGCGCTGCTGCAAGCAGTTCGCTATATAATATAGTAGGGTGTGTTAGCGACAGCGTAACGCACCATTGGTGAAGACTTTGGGTGTAGCATAGCGATAGCGAAGCGCTGCTGCAAGCAGTTCGCTACATCATAACTATATAATATTGACATCATCAGAAAATCCCCATCTTCATCCTGTACATCCTTTCATCCTGGATATCCTGATTCTGACAAATGTAAAAGCATAAATGTTACCAGAGTATATAGTAACGCACCATATTAAATCATCA
>NZ_JACJPZ010000044.1:0-40033 GCF_014696335.1 Dolichospermum sp. FACHB-1250 | reverse complement strand
TATAAACAACAGTATGTTTCTGCTAGTAAGGGAAACTATGATATTTATGTTGTCTTTGTGGAAAAGGGATTAGAGCTATTAAGAAAAGATGGCTATTTAGGTTTTATTTTACCTCATAAGTTTTTTAATGCTCAATATGGGGAAGTTATTAGAAGATTGATAGCGGAAAATAAATCATTGAATCAAATTATTTATTTTGGAGATGAACAAGTTTTTACAAAAGCAACTACATACACTTGTTTACTATTTTTAAGCAAGCGGGAAAATAAAACTTTTGAATTTCAGAAGATTAATAGTTTGATTGATTGGCGTAATCATGAAAATAATAACATACTTAGCCAAACTTTTACTATTTCTTGTATCTCTGATCGTGAGTGGAATTTTGTAAGTGAAAAAGATCAAAAATGGTTTTATAAAATTAACGAATTACCTGTAAAGTTAGGTGATATTGCTCATTTATTTGTTGGCTTACAAACTGATGCAGATGATATATTTATTCTTGAAGAAGTAGCTAGAGAAAATCAGCAAGTTCTTTGTAAATCTAAAGTAACGGGGCGCTTACATTGGTTAGAAAATGATTTTTTAAAATATTTTTTGAAGGGTTCATTAAATATTGGTAGGTATTTTCTAAAAAATGTTAATAAACGTCTGATTTTCCCTTACATAACTATCAATAATAAATCTGTTTTATTATCAGTAAATAACTATGAAAATAGATTTCCTTTAACCTGGAATTATATGCTGGAAAATCAAGAACGATTAGCAGCGAGAAATAAAGGTAATATGGATAAAAATTGGTATGGTTATGTATATCGTAAAAATCATACTCGTTTTGATTCACCAAAGTTATTAGTACCAGCAATTGCTACTGGTAGTTGTTTTGCTACTGATTTATATGGAGATTATTATTTTGTTGGTAGTGGAGGTGGTGGAGGTGGTGGATATGGTATTTCTATTTTGGAAAATATCAATATATCTTATCTGTATTTATTGGGTATTCTCAACTCTAAATTAATCAACCATTTTCTGAAGTTAATTAGTACACCATTTCGCGGAGGATATATTGCTTTGAATAAACAAGTTATAGAAAAAATACCTATTAAATTATTGGATTTATCAAAATCAAGTGATCAGTTGATTTATAATGACATGATTAAACTGGTTGAACAAATGCTTGATCTTCATCAACAACTCAATCAAGCAAACACACCCCCAGCCAAAAGAATGATTCAGCAACAAATTCAAGCCACTGATAGACAAATCAATCAATTAGTTTATGAACTCTATGAATTAACTGATGCAGAAATAACTATAATTGAAAGTATTCAAAGTACATAAACTTAAATTTATTCTTCCCCTTGTCTGCGTCCTAATTCATACACTCCAGCACCCATACAAACAAGTATTCCAGTGCTAACTCCCCAGCTATTACCTAAACTGATATCTAAAATCCAGTTAGATAAACCACCAAATATTAAAAAGGGGAAAATGCTAAATAGTGAAGCATAAAAGGAATTTTGCGCTTCTCTGGCTTGACGAGTCTTGTCAAATTCTGATTGACTAGTGTATAGGAAACGTTCAGCAAAATTAAACCAGCGGTTGAGTTGTGTCGTTACCCATTCTCTAACCTGTGAAAAACTCAAATATAACGCTAAAGCCCATAAACAAGTACCAGCGATCGCAACTTTATCTATTTCAAAGCGAAAAGGCAATATATCAAACATAGCATAGTTTAACTCTCCAATTGTCAATTTTAGCGTTTATCTGTCACTAAATCCCACCATGGGGAGATTTTTTCTTGAAGTTTAAATTAATGTAGAGACATGGAACGTCTCTACAAAAATTATCTAAATTAATAAGGTACGGCTACCGGCTGATGAGTTTTTAGTTGAATTGCAGTATTATCGGCGACAATTTTCCGAAAAACATCACCGTCAATAGTTTCTTGTTCTATCAACAAATCAACCACCCGCTCCAAAATTAAACGGTTTTCCTGGATGATTTCCTTAGCTTGAATATAGCATTTGCTGACAATTTCCCGAACTGTAGCATCAATTTTAGCAGCAATTTCCTCCGAATATTCAGATTTATTCATCCAGTCCCGGTCTAAAAATACCTCATTATTATTTTGATTTTCCAAAGAAACTAGACCTAAATCAGACATTCCAAACTTTGTTACCATTTGTCTAGCCATATTAGTCACTTGTTGTAAATCATTTCCCGCACCGGTAGTCACTTCTGCTTTTCCAAAAACGATTTCCTCCGCCGCACGACCGCCCAAAGTCGCCGCAATTCGGGCTAAAATCTGGGAACGGGAAATTAAACCCTGTTCTTCATTGGGAGTAAACCAAGTTAAACCTAATGCTTGTCCCCTGGGAATTAAAGTAACTTTTTGGACAGGATCATGATCCTTAACCAACGTACCTACCAAAGCGTGTCCCACTTCATGATAAGCAATGAGGCGTTTACTTTTGCTATCTACTAAAGCAGTTCCTTCCATACCCGCAACTACTCGATCTATCGCATTATCAACTTCTAAATCGCTCACCGCTTCCTTGCGTCTTCTAGCCGTCAAAATAGCAGCTTCATTGAGTAAATTAGCTAAATCAGCACCAGTAAACCCAGGAGTGCGCCGAGCGATCGCTGCTAATGATACACTAGGGTCAATCTTCTTATTTTGAGCATGGACTGTCAAAATTTCCTCTCTTCCCTTCAAATCTGGAACGTCCACAATCACCTGTCTATCAAAGCGCCCTGGACGTAACAAAGCCGAATCTAGAACATCTGGGCGGTTAGTAGCAGCAATAATAATAATCCCCGTATTTCCCTCAAAACCGTCCATTTCCGTTAATAGCTGGTTAAGAGTTTGTTCTCGTTCATCATTTCCCCCACCAATACCCGCACCCCGTTGTCTACCTACCGCGTCAATTTCATCAATAAAAATGATACAGGGAGCATTATCCTTAGCTTTTTTGAACAAATCACGGACACGGGAAGCACCCACACCCACAAACATCTCCACAAATTCCGAGCCAGACATACTGAAAAAAGGTACACCTGCTTCACCTGCAATAGCCTTTGCTAGTAGAGTTTTCCCAGTTCCCGGCGGTCCAATTAGTAACACACCCTTGGGAATTTTCGCACCTACAGCGGTAAATTTTTCCGGCAGTTTTAAGAAAGTCACAACTTCCTCTAATTCTTCTTTGGCTTCATTCACTCCTGCGACATCAGCAAATTTGACCCCGGTTTTTGCTTCCATTTGAAAGCGGGCGCGAGATTTACCAAAACTCATAGCCTGGTTAGAAGCATTTGCAGAACGACGCAGGAATAATATCATTAAAGCCACCAGGGGTAAAATCCACATGAGATTAATTAACAACCCTACAGCAACCCTGTTTCCAGCGGAGGAAACCTCACCAAAATCAACATTTTTTTCCCTAAGTTTATTCACTAATTCTGGATTTTGCTCTAAAAGGCGCACCTGTAGAGGAGGTGTATTCGGCTTTTGTCCAGTTAAATAAACCCTAGCTATCTGCTCAGTTTGATCCAATTCAACCTTTTTAACTTCGCCTTTATCCGCCTTCTGAATTAACTCCCCATAAGTTAAAGAATTACGCTCTGTTTTTTGCTGCGCTAAAACGGGACTAGCACCAACTATACCAGGTAACATTATCAACCCAGCAGCTATCATACCAGTTAAAACATGAGTTGAAGACGAACCTGATAAATGCTGTTTGTGCAAAGAATTTTTGTGCAAATTTTTCATAATAGTTATCCTTTATGGCTGTTTTTCTGAGAACTTGTCATATCTAGAAATTACAGTTTCCTGATCTAGTGTAACTGCCAGACTTGATTATTAACAGGTGATAGGACAGAAAGTGACAGGTAACAGCTTATATTGTATTAGGAAGAATAGAAGACCTATTGCTTAAACCCAAGAAAAGAGCCGCAATAGTTCCAGTTACAGAGATTTCACCTTCAGCAATGCACTTAAATACTGAATCTATAGAAATTAAAACTACTTCTATTTCCTCAGTAATATCCAGATTTTGTTGTTCTCCTACTTTCACCACATTTTCCGCTAAAAATAAATGTATTTGATTAGTGTCTTTACTGGGTTTATCATAAAGGGTTGCGATTTTTCGCACATCTTCTGCCCAATAGCCCGTTTCTTCGCGTAATTCCCTGACTGCTGCGCTTTCTGGATTTTCTATATTTACGTCAAATCTACCCGCAGGAAGTTCCATGACAAATTCCCCTATAGCGTGTCTATATTGACGCACAAAAATAATCTCTTGATTTTTAGTAATGGGTAAAATTATGGCAACATCTGGTTTTATACTGATAAAATAGTCGTCTATGATTTTACCATTTGGCAATTCTATCTGATCTTGTCGAATTTGACACATTGGCTCATTTATGACCATTTTTGAGCTTAGTATTTGCCATTTCTGTAAATTATTCATAATTTCATGACCGAAAATATGGGATACAAGCCCCGTCCTAGAAGGACGGCTTTTCTTGATTCTTAATATACTCCTTTTCCCGATTTTATATACTTATGCAAATTAATTTTCAACCTTTTACCGTTAATAAACGATTTCCCTTAACAATTAGTCGCGGAACAACAGCACAATCAACAAATATTTGGTTACAAATCGCACAGGAAGGGATTGAAGGTTGGGGAGAAGCATCTCCCTTTGGGGTGGGTAACTACAGACAAACTACTGAGCAAATCATCAATACTATTGAGCAAATTATACCTATACTTCAGAAATTTAGCCCTTGGCAAAGACAGGAAATTGAGTCACTATTAGAACAAATGCAAATTCCTTCCGCCGTTAAAGCAGCCTTAGATATGGCATTACACGACTGGATAGGTAAGCGATTAGGTTTACCTTTATGGCAACTTTGGGGACTAAATAAAAGTGCTATAGTATCAACATCGGTAACAATTGGGATTAATTCCCCAGCAGGTGCCAAAGCCAGAACCCAAGACTGGTTACAATTTATGGATGTGCAGTTATTCAAAGTCAAATTAGGTTCAACTCAAGGAATAGAAGCAGATCAAAAAATGTTTTTAGCCGTACGGGAAGCAACAGGGGAAAGAGATGTATTTGTTGATGCTAACGGAGGTTGGAATTTAGCAGATGCTATTAATATGTGTAGTTGGTTAGCTGATTTAGGGATAAAATATATAGAACAGCCCTTAGCAAGAGGTGAAGAAGCAAATTTAGCTAAGTTGAAAAAACATTCCCCCTTACCCATTTTTGCGGATGAAAGTTGCTTTACTAGTGCGGATATTCCCCAATTAGCTGATAATGTAGATGGAATTAATATTAAATTAATGAAATCTGGGGGAATTACCGAGGCCATGCGAATGGTACATACAGCCAAAGCTCATAATTTACAAGTGATGTTTGGCTGCTATTCTGATAGTTCTCTGGCTAATACCGCCGCTTTACAACTTGCACCACTAGCTGATTATTTGGATTTAGATAGTCATTTGAATTTAATTGATGATCCTTTTAGCGGTGCGCTGGTAGAGAATGGGAGAGTTTTGCCAAATAATTTACCTGGTTTGGGAGTAAAATACAGTGCGTCTGTCGCTTAATCAAAAAATAGCAATTCTTCTCCATGAGGGAATTACTGGAGTTCAGGGAAAAACAGGGTTATCAATTTTACGCTATAGTGAATCCCCTATTGTGGCTGTAATTGACAGAGAATCTGTAGGTAAATCTTTAGTAGAGTTAACAGGTATTCAGCGAGATGTGCCGATTGTGGCATCTATGACAGCAGCATTACAGTATAAGCCGGAGGTTTTGGTAATTGGGATTGCTCCCAAAGGTGGTGCTGTTCCTGATGATTATTGGGCTGATATCAAAGATGCTCTCAAAGCCGGAATGTCCTTGGTAAATGGATTACATACACCCCTAGCGAATATACCTGAATTAAATGCCCTCCTCAAACCAGGACAATTAATTTGGGATGTACGGAGAGAACCAGCCAATTTAGATGTAGCATCTGGACTGGCGCGGAATCTACCCTGTCGCCGAGTTTTGACAGTGGGGACAGATATGGCCATTGGAAAAATGTCCACTAGTCTAGAATTACATCGGACGGCTAAATTATGGGGTATCCGTTCTAAGTTCTTAGCCACTGGTCAAACTGGGTTAATGTTGGAAGGAGAAGGGGTGGCTTTAGATGCTGTGCGGGTAGACTTTGCGGCTGGTGCGGTGGAACAGTTAGTGATGCGTTTTGGTCAACATTACGACATTCTGCAAATTGAAGGACAAGGTTCTCTTTTACACCCTGGTTCAACAGCCACTTTACCGTTAATTCGCGGTTCTCAACCTACACATTTAATATTAGTGCATCAAGCGGGACAAACTCACAACCGTAATAATCCCAGTATACCGATTCCCCCATTACCGGAAGTGATCCAAATGTATGAAATCGTTGCCCGTGGTGCTGGTGCTTTTGGGAACATCAATGTGGTGGGTATAGCTTTAAATACCAGGAATTTAGAGGAATTAGAGGCAAAAAATGCGATCGCTCAAATCATAACAGAAACCGGACTACCTTGTACAGATCCCATTCGTTTCGGGGCTGAATTGTTGTTGAATGCAGTTATGCAAAATTAGAAGCATGGCAGAAAAAATCTTGAATATTCTGCACAAATGCTAAAGTATTTTCCAGGTGAATATTATGTCCAACATCATGAATTATTTGTAATTTAGCAAACTTACATTTTTCAGTTATTGCTATATTAATATCAATAAATTTTTGATCTTCTTCTCCCACCAATAATAGGAGAGGAATAGTATTTTCTGTGAGTAATTCCCATAAACAAGGTTGAGAACCTGTTCCCATAAACTGCAATGATTTAACTAAATTTGGGGGATGATTTGTTAATCTACTTGCGATCATACATTGGTATTGGGGATGATTTTTAATCTTCCCAAAAATCCGTTGTTGATACCAATTATTGAGAAAGTGATAAAAATCATCTTTATTGATTATTCTCGTTAATTTCCTAGCTATTTGAGCATCACTTTTAATTCTAGCTAACCTGGCCATTTCTGTTGCTAAACCAGGGGAAGCAGATTCTAAAATAACCTTAATAAACCTACTGGGAAAATGGAGAGTGAGATATAAAGCTAATCTTCCTCCCAGAGAATAACCAATTAAATAGCATTGGTCAATTTTTAATTTATCTAATAATTGTATAATGGCTGTGGCTGTAGATGGCATGGTATAGTATTCATCATCTAAAACCTGAGTTTTTCCATGTCCAGGTAAATCAATAATCAGATAGGAAAAATCATCAAATAGTAATTTGATGACTTGATCAAATTCATAAATATTACCCATAAAACCATGTAATAATAGAATTATTGGTTTATGTGCATTATGATTTAAAGAATAGTGAAATTGATATTGATTCCCAGTCATAAATACCGCAGTTAAAAGTTAAGAATTAGGGTAAAAATCTATCTAAAGCGGCTTTTAATTGTTCAATTTCCGATTCCATATTACCTTCTTGGGCAGCCCTAGCGATACACTCAGTTAAATGTTCATCTAGCACAATGCGTGCTACCTTATCTAATGCACCACGGACAGCCGCAATTTGTAATAATACATCAGGACACGAAGTATTTTGTTGTACCATATTTTTAATACCACGTACATGGCCTTCTATGCGCGAAAGTCGGTTAATAATCCGCCGTAAAGACTCTTCACTGTGGACATGAGAATGTGTATGATCTGTATGATTGTGATGGTGTGAATGGTCTCCCGGCTCTAATGTAGCTAGGGATTCGTTAGTTAGTGGGTTTGCTCCATTATTCATGCTATTATACTGACATTTGTTTTGGCATTTTGGCATTAACTAGTATTTTAGCTTGAAAAAAATAGATTCCACAACATCAAAGAAACTTAAAATTGAGTCAAAATGTCAATAAACAGAAATTCTGAATCTGATCTGTAAAAATAAGTGTAGATAGATTTATCAAGAAACAGCAAAAATTAGGCTTGTAGATTAGGTTGTGATTATGCGATTTCCCCAAATATCCCCGTCTATCCGACAACTCAGTACCCATATTTTAGCGATTTTTATGGGAGTGCTGTTAACTGTTACCTCCCTGCGGGTGTTACCTTCAGTAGCAGAACCGGGTCCAAATCCTGTCACGGAGTCATTAACAAAAGTGGCTCAAAAGCCATCTTCCGCTGCGGCTGCGATTGGTGGTCATAGTTTTGTGACAACAGCAGTGAATCGTGTGGGATCAGCAGTAGTAAGAATTGATACAGAAAGAACAATTACGCGCCGCAATGATCCTTTTATGGAAGATCCCTTTTTTCGGCGGTTTTTTGGTGATAGTTTTCCCCAACAATCACCGACTGAACAGTTACGGGGTTTAGGTTCTGGTTTTATTATTGACAAAAGCGGTGTCATTCTTACCAATGCTCACGTAGTGGACAAAGCTGATAAAGTCACAGTCCGTCTGAAAGATGGTCGCACTTTTGAAGGTAAAGTCCGTGGTATTGATGAAGTTACAGACTTGGCTGTAGTTAAGATTAATGCTGGTAATGATTTACCCGTAGCACCTTTAGGTTCTTCTCGTAATGTTCAGGTGGGAGATTGGGCGATCGCTGTTGGTAATCCGTTAGGATTTGATAATACCGTTACTCTGGGCATTGTCAGCACCTTAAAACGTTCTAGCGCTCAGGTTGGTATCAGCGATAAACGGTTAGACTTCATTCAAACCGACGCAGCGATTAACCCTGGTAACTCTGGTGGACCATTATTAAATGGTTTAGGAGAAGTAATTGGAATTAATACAGCAATTCGCGCCGATGCCATGGGGATTGGCTTTGCAATTCCTATTGACAAAGCTAAAGCGATCGCTACTCAATTACAACGCAACGGGAAAGTAGCTCATCCCTACTTAGGTGTACAAATGGTGACATTAACACCAGAATTAGCAAAACAAAATAACAGTGATCCTAACTCCATGTTGACGATTCCTGAAGTCAAAGGAGTTTTAGTCTTGCGGGTTGTTCCTAATTCTCCCGCTGCAATTGCGGGTATCCGTCGTGGAGATGTGATTGTGCAGATTGACAATAAAGCTATCACCGGCGCAGAACAATTACAATCCATAGTAGAAGACAGTACCCTGGGTCAAGCCTTGCAGGTAAAAATCCAAAGAGGTAATCAAACACAAATACTTTCAGTTCGTACCGCTGAATTGAAAGACCTTTCTTAGTTAGTTTTATGGGGTATGCTTCAGTGTACCCCAGGATGTGTTGAAGTAGAAACTGCTAGTAATCAGAGATTATTTCTACATACATACTTCGTTTGTATGACTATGAACCGGGTTATTTTGAATAAAACATACATGAAAGAGAGGACAAAAGCAAATTATTATGAAAATTCAAAATATTAAGCTCAAACATTTTAAGAAATTTCGAGATCAGGAATTAGATTTTACTGATCCTGAAACTGGTTTAGCAGAGAGTTTAATAGTTCTCATTGGTGTAAATGGTGCGGGAAAAACCAGTATTTTACAAGCTATTGCATCCACATTAGGTACAGCTACAGAAAGATTAAAAAAACCTGCTGATTTAGATTGGCCAGGATTTAATTATGAATTATTAGGTAGTAGTTGGCGTGGTTCTCCCACCAATGTCACTATTAATGTACAATTTTCTAAATCCGAACTGCAAGCTATTAGCGAATTTCACCAAAAATTAAGAGAAATGGGACGCGATTTACCAGTTTCTCCTGCTCAAGAATATCTTGTTAACTTAAAATGGCAAGGTGAAAGTGTAACAGCAAATAGCGCAGCAGAGTTATTTCAATTTAAAGGACGAGAATATGCTAAACAATTATCTCGTTCAGAAGGATTTTCAGTTTTTGAAAGAGTGGGGACAGTTTTTTGGTACACAGAACAGAGAACAGCAACTAGTCTCACTCCTGAAGATCCAAAAAATCAATTAGAAATTACAGAGGATATTTTACGCGATCGCCTAGCAAAGTGGCAAATGATTCATGAGAAATATAGCAAAAATGGTAAAAGTTTTCGTCCCGGAGCAAAAGACTTATACGCAGAAATAGCAAGAATTTATAAAACTGTTTTTCCAGAACGTGAATTTGCAGGTTTAGAAATGCGAGATAATATTGATAATATTCTAACTGAACCTTGGTTTTATATTTACAACAGTAAAAATAAAACCCAATATGAATTTTCTGAAATGTCTGGGGGAGAACGTGCTACGTTTCCCATACTTCTGGATTTTATGAATTGGAATATTCATAATTCGGTGATTTTAATTGATGAAATCGAATTACATTTACATCCACCCATGCAACAAGCTTTACTCAGAACTTTACCGAAATTGGGTAGAAATAATCAGTTTATTATTACCACTCATTCTGATTATGTAGCGCAATTAGTACCTGAATCATCTATTAGAATCATAGAGGAATAATTGAATGATGGGAGTAGTTCGGAATAAAGTTATTTTTTGTGAAGGTGGATCGAAAAGTCTAGATTTCCAATTGATTAATAATAGGGTATTATCAAATAATATCACAATTATTCCTGTCGGTGGTAAATTTAATTTTTCACTTTTTATTCAAGCCTATTTTTATATAGATAAAAAGAAAAATGATGAAAATAATAAGAAACAAAATAATGAGGAAAATCAAAAAGTTACAAAAAAATATATTATTTTTAGAGATCGTGATTTTGATATTGAACCTACATCAGAAAATAAGTTACTACAAATAGATAAATTAGGAAATAGAGCTTTCCTATCTCATCGTACCTGTATTGAAAACTATTTACTTGATCCTGAACTCATTCATCAATATTGGATAACCAAATATGAAGAACAATTAGAAAATCCTATTTCTAAATGGGGACATAAAGATTCACCAGGAGTTGATAAAATTACTCAATGGATAGAAGAAGCTGCGAAGAATTTACAAGATTATCAAGCTGTTAGATGGGCTTTAGGTAATTTATGTCAACTTAGTGCTAGTAGAAAACATTTAGACACAAGCTGGACTAAAGATACAATTCCAGATTCTCTAGATTTATCTCATTGTAAAAGTCAGGCTTTGTCTTTAATTCATGACTTTAAAAATACAGTTGCAGAAGTGACAATAGATAAGTTTGAAGAGAGTCTGTATAGGTATTTACAGCTTTTTAATCAACAGGAATTTTGGCAGCAAAAACATTATTTAATTTGGTTTAATGGTAAAGATATTTACAAAGCAATGCACAAAATTAGTCAAGATAAAAAAAGACCATATAAATCATATATTTCTATGGATAAATTTTCTAAATGGGCAGTTAATAATATTGACATTACTCAACATCCTGATTTAATAGAATTGAGAAATAAAATAGAACAGCTTTAAAACAAATATTCTAAAAAGTTGAAAATCAGAGTAGATTACTAATTTATTCTGGACTTCAACCAGTTAATCTGGCGAGAAAATTGAAAAATTAGCATATTTACCCAAATCATACCCAATTGTGCAAAAATGAACATAACTATATTTTAGGGATTTGTAACCTATGGTTTGGAAAAAGGGGTATAAATTACAGGGTGGAAGATACGTGATAGAAAAAGTCCTGGGAGAAGGTGGTTTTGGAATTACGTATCAAGCACAACATACACTTTTAAAGCAGTGGGTAGTTATAAAAACGCCGAATGAAATCCTAAAAAATGATTCCGAATACCCTAATTATGTGAAGAGATTTATTCAAGAAGGACGCAAATTAGCAAAACTTTCTCAACAACCACACCAGAATATTGTCCGTGTCAATGAGTTATTTCAAGAAAGTGAAACATACTATTTAGTAATGGACTTTGTACCCGGTGAAAGTTTATTTAATTTAGTCCAAAAACAGGGAGCATTACCAGAATTAGAAGCGGTAGGATATATAAAACAAATTGGAGAAGCTTTAATTTTTGTTCATCATCAGGGTTTAGTTCATCGGGATGCACACCCTGGTAATATTATGGTACAAAAAAATGGCAAAGCTGTTTTAATTGACTTTGGAATTGCTGGGGAAATAATGCCCCAAGATGGATATTTTACCTCTCATCATCCTGCTAATATTGCCTTTGCACCTTATGAACAAATGGGAGGTAATAGACAAGTTACGATTGATGTTTATACTCTAGCTGCTTCTTTATATTATGCGGTTACAGGTAAACGTCCTGAAAGTTCACTGGATAGAAAATTATATAATAAGCCTTTAATTTCTCCTAATAAATATGTTTTTGGTATTAGTGATGAATTGAATCTGGCAATACTTAAAGGTATGAATTTAGATGCGGTAAATCGTCCGCAATCTATGAGACAATGGTTAAATTTATTGCCTAATTTTAGTAATCATGTATATCATATTAGTCAGAAAACGCAACATCAAACAATTAGAACTGAGAAAACAATTCCTGTTATTATAGGTGCTAATAATTCTCTAAAAGCAAGGGTAAATAGTAAGAATATTCCTTCAGTTTGGTTAAAATTCATGAGCTTACATTTGACGATAGTTTTTTTACTATATCATCATTCAAATTATGATTATATTGTTCATCGAAATTTAGGCTTTGCTTTCTTTACTACTTCCTATACTAATTTAATTATAGCTTTAGCTTCAACTTTACCTTTAGCTTTGGTACTTGCTTCAACTTTACCTGTAGCTGTGGGCTTTACTTTTATAATTTGTTCGTCTTTAGTCTCTAATTATACTGTATCTTATACTGTTGTAGCTTTATGTATTGTCATATTTTTCATTATTCAATTTTATTTTGTCAACATTTATCGTGAAATCCATAAGCATTTAAGCCAATATTCTAGCAAAGATTATAAATTTTTATTTCTAATGGGTGCATCTTCATTAGGCTTATTTTTAGGCTGGTTAGTTTATCAATTCTTCCCCATATTTGGACATCGTTAAACCCTTACATTTCTTATCCTCTTATGATATAATAGGATCGGAGTCAAAAAATCTAACTAAATAAATATAAAAATATGAAATATAAAAATATGAACAACCTATCAATTCCAGCGCAAACATTACAAGAAGCATGGGAAAAAGGTTTACAGCAAGGTTTAACCCAAGTTGCTGTAAATATGTTACGAGAAGGTATTGAATTAGATTTTATCGTCAAACTAACTGGACTGCCATTAGAAGTAGTTAAAAATTTACAAACTGTTGATACAGATGATGATAAAATATTGGTTAAAGAATTTTTAGAAATGAGTCAATCATCATTAAATAAAATTTGGCTTGATCCAGAGGAAGACGAAGCATGGAAGGATCTATAGAACATTTGATCAAAGGTGATGTTATATCTGTTCCTTTTCCTTTCCCTGATACATCTACAACAAAAAAAACGACCAGCTTTAGTGATAGCAGAATCCGACAATTATAATATTATAATTTGTCCTATTAGCAGTAAACCAGGACGAGATTATGAAATTAAGTTAGAAGATCAAGATTTTAGAACAGGTCAATTAAATTTAAGCCCTTGTTATATTCGTCCTAATATTATTGCTACAGCGGATAAAAGTAACGTAATTCGGTACATTGGAAAAATCAAAGATGATAAACTTCATCAAGTGATTAGTACAATTATTGAAATTATAGAAAAGCCATCATCACCTCCACCACCAGTATCGAAAGCTTGGGAAAGAAGCAAAAAACCAAAATGATGAAATCCCCAAATCCCCGACTTCTTTGATAAATTATCATTATTTACCCCAGATTAAATTAAGAAGTCGGGGATCTTTGTTAACATTATTAAAAACATTATTCTATCCTCCTAACCATTCTTCTTTAGCAACTCCAGCCTGAAGAGAGATTGCGCGAAATAAAAATATTTTTCCCTCAGGACTTGAGAAAAATCACACATCGCGCTAGTCTTCATTAGCGTCAACCTGTAAAACTCAAACCATGACCAACCACCCCCAAATACCACCCTGCACGTGGAAACGTCCCATTGGCCTAGGCTGGAATCAGCCCTACACCGTCCGTTATCCTAGTAATATAGATGATGGTCCCTGGCACGGAATGCCCCTTGGTGGCTTTGGTGCGGGGTGTATAGGCCGTTCCTCACGGGGAGACTTTAACCTGTGGCACATTGACGGGGGAGAACATACTTTTAAAACTGTTCCTGCTTGTCAATTTAGTATCTTTGAATCTGGACAAGCTTACGCTTTATCTACCCAACCCCCAGAAGATGATACACTACAATCTTGGCAATGGTATCCACCTTCTCCCCTCTCTGTGGACCAAGAGGGGTTGGGGGTGAGGTCAGGAACTTATCATGCACTTTATCCTCGTAGTTGGTTTGTTTATGAAAATGTCTTCAAAACTCAATTAACCTGTGAGCAATTTTCGCCAATTTGGGCAGATAATTATCAAGAAACTAGTTATCCTGTAGCGGTTTTTTTGTGGAAAGCGCACAACCCCACAAATGCACCAATCACTATTAGCATCATGCTAACGTGGGAAAATATGGTCGGTTGGTTTACTAATACTTTAAAATCTCCCCAAGTGCAAGTTAGAGATGATGGTAGTCCTGTTTATGAATATCAGCCAGCCTGGGGAAAAAGTCAAGGAAATTATAATTGTTTAGCAGAAGATGATCAATATTTTGGTTGTGTTTTCGGTGCAGTTTCTGATAGTAAAACTGTCGCAGAAGGAGAGGGAACTTGGTGTATTGCGACTTTGAAAAATTACCCGAAAAACAACCAGGTTGAAATATTTTATCATTCCCGTTTTAATTGTTTAGGTAATGGTGCAGATATTTGGCAAAGTTTCTCGGAAAATGGTTCTTTACCTAATTATATAGATGAAACTCCCGCAGATGAAAATTCTAGATTAGGCGCTGCAATTGCGGTGCGTTTGACTTTACAACCAGGAGAAACTTTAGAAGTTCCTTTTGTCCTCAGTTGGGATTTTCCGGTGACAGAATTTGCCGCAGGAGTGAACTATTACCGCAGATATACAGACTTTTTTGGGTGTAATGGTGAGAATGCTTGGCAAATTGCTACTACTGCTCTTAAATCATATCATAATTGGCGATCGCACATTCAAAATTGGCAAAATCCTATTTTAGAAAGACCAGATTTACCCAACTGGTTTAAAATGGCTTTGTTCAACGAACTCTATGATTTAACTAGTGGAGGAACTCTTTGGAATGCAGCCTCAGACATTGACCCCATTGGTCAGTTTGCTGTGTTAGAATGTTTAGATTACCGTTGGTATGAAAGTCTAGATGTGCGGTTATATGGTTCTTTTGGGTTATTAATGTTATTCCCTGAACTGGAAAAATCAGTAATTCGCGCCTTTGCTAGAGCAATTCCCCAAAGTGATGATACAACTAGAATTATCGGTTATTATCTGACAATTAAATCTGAAAGTCCCCTGGCTGTTCGTAAAGTCGCAGGTGCGACACCTCACGATTTAGGCGCTCCCAATGAACACGTTTGGGAAAAAACCAATTACACTAGTTATCAAGATTGTAATCTCTGGAAAGATTTAGGTTGTGACTTTGTTTTACAGGTATATCGAGATTTTCTGTTGACAGGTGCAAATGATATTGACTTTTTAGCAGATTGTTGGGATGCTATTGTCCAAACTCTCGATTATGTGAAAAAATTTGATCTAGATGGGGACAGTATACCCGAAAATTCCGGCGCCCCTGACCAAACTTTTGATGATTGGCGATTAAATGGTGTTAGCGCCTATTGTGGTGGTTTGTGGTTAGCTGCTTTGGAAGCTGCTATTGCCATCTGTGATATTTTAACACAACGTCAAAACACAACAACACAAAAATCAATTTATCAAACTTGGTTAAATCAATCAAAACCAATATATCAGGAAAAGCTGTGGAATGGTGAATATTACCGTTTAGATAGTGACAGTGGTTCTGATGTGGTTATGGCTGATCAATTGTGCGGGCAATTTTACGCTCGTTTATTGAGTTTACCAGATATTGTCCCCAGCGATCGCGCTTTGTCTGCCTTAACAAAAATATATGATTCCTGTTTTCTCAAGTTCCAAAATGGTAAATTTGGCGCTGCTAACGGTGTTCTTCCCAATGGTTTACCAGAAAATCCTCATTCTACCCACCCTTTGGAGGTTTGGACTGGAATTAATTTTGGTCTAGCAGCCTTCCTGGTGCAAATGGACATGAAAAATGAAGCAATGCGCTTAACTGAGGCTGTGGTGAGGCAAGTTTACGACAATGGTTTGCAATTTCGCACCCCGGAAGCTATCACTGCTAATGCTACTTTCCGCGCTAGTACCTATCTCCGCGCTATGGCTATTTGGGGAATTTATTTGCTGATGTGTTAATTTTAATATTCTTAGGACTTACGCACAATTAAGTTTTTAAGAGATTTTGCGTAAGTCCTGATACTGCAATTCGTCCAGGCTCTTTTATTTTCCTGTTATTTCCGGAATTTAGTGAAGAAATCAGTAATGGTAAGAGTTAAGGAATTTTAATCTGAAAATCTATGTTTGAAAATCTGTCTCTCTTCTCTAATTAAATCAGGGTTTGCTCAAAAAATATCAAACCTTTATCCCCCTCGTACTCTAGTCTGTCCCCTGTCCTCATGGATTCTTTTCAAGTATAATTCTCTTGATTTTCACTCTCAAAGTCACTGAAAAATCAGAAATCAGTAATTGCGTTTCCCAGGGTTTGTATTTATAATGGCACATTTGAGCGATGATCTGTCAAAGTGCATTTTTTTACCCAAGTCAGCAAAAAATCATCACCAATTCCTTACTTCATTTCGGGTTATGGGAGATAAAAAGTAACAAGATTGAAGTTACCCACTTAAAAAACTCTCTCCTCTAGTTGGAAATAAATTAAGAATTTATCAGTAGACTTCAATCATCTAAGAATACAAGTAGTTGCACGCTAGATGAATAAGGCTAGGACAGCAGCAGCTTTATCAATCTATTTGGTCAGGTTGGCCAGGTTCAAATGTAGCTGGTGTCTATGACTCCCATTTTAAGTTCAAAGTTCCCGGTTAGTTTGAAGATCATGAAAATTTTGATCTTGATTGAGCTTTCACTAAGTGCAGCGTATATCACCCTTCAATTCTTTTCCCGTTACTGAAAAATTTATAAAAACTTCAACAGCCTTGGGAGTTATACCTTAACCTCTTCATTGTTATTTGTCAAGCAATTTACTTTTGCATCCCCAAAGTCAAACAGCAGCGGTTTATATACTGGGATTTTCAGAAATTTTCTGTTTTTATAATTACTTAACTATACTTATTTAAACTAGCTTATATACCGAAGTATCCGCTTTTCATAGCTAACACCACACTCCGCTATCAGAATCATCAGCAATAATTGACAATAAATAATAATAGTTATTCCTACTCAATCAGTTTAATAACTATCACTGGAATCTCACTTATTTCAATAACTTATATACAGATAATTACCCAGCCTGTTATTTAATTAAATTGCAATATTATCTCATAAATAAATGAGATAATAACTAAATGTTCATGCTGATACGGTTTTTCCTATCTACAGATGATGAGATGGATTTTTGTATTTAAATACAAATCTATCAGTAAATTAAAATAATATTCAAAATCTGGGCATTAATAATAAATTAGATGGATAAAATTTTAATTATTTTTTTCGCAGTTATTTACACCTATTTGTCTGATATTTATTGAAGATTTAAACCATTGTAACCCTTACATAGTAAGGACTTTATCAAAAAAAATTACAAATAAACTACTTCGTCAACATCAAAAATTGTTGAATAGAAATAGGACTTTTTGTTGATAGATATATAGTATTTGCCATTGTCTAGATGCTAATAACATAGATAGAAGACATTGCTAGTATTTTTGCTTTACATGACGATGATAGCATCTGCCATTGAGATTAAAGTGGGGGGTAACACCCCTCATTTTTTGCCCAGCGGGGTCAAAACTTAAACCTGCACAAGAGATGGGTAAATCTCTAGATAACTTGAGTAAATTTAACTTAAATTTTGCTAGTTTGGCAGATGACATTAGCAAGAAAAAATAGTATAAATAAAAATGTGGCTTTTGAAATTGAGAAATCAACGGTTTTCCTGATTCCATCCAGCAATTGTGAGCTTTTACCGAGAAGCGACAAAATTAATGGTAAGAAGTTATACAGCAGTAACTAAGGAAAAGCAGAAGATTAACCCTTGGGAGTTTCAACAGCAGACAACTGTATCTACGAAAAGCTACGTCAAATTCGAGTTCTCCAGGTAGAAACCAGACCAAAGGAAAATATTTACCTTTGATTCATTAGTAAGTACAAACCTAAACTCTATAAGTAATTAATACATACTACTTAGGTAAGGAATAGGGTTTACTAAATGAAAACTGTAAAACTGCCCAGAAAACTAGGATATATACGGCAAAACGGTACAGAAGCTTGATTAAAAATAGTCAGGTTTTCAATCACAGGTCAGGTTATGAAAAAAATCATCAGGTCAAATGCGCTTTTTAGCTTAGTTAAGCGGGTAAATTTAGAGATGCAGTTCTCTCAATTCCATACCCATCAGGTATCCATGTTATCAAGTACCGTACTTTTGAAACGGGTTCTTGCTTTTTGTAACATCTGCCAGCAATTGATTACCTATAGATTCCGGTCATTCCCGCTCCAGCAACTTGGCTGAGGCTGTTTATCAAGTGCAATGCAGAAACTGGACTAATTTACTCAATTTAAAGACAACTAAGATTATGAATCAAGATATTGCTGGCAGTGGTAACAACTTAGGACCGAAAATCCATCCTGAACAATTAGACCAAGTAGTCGAAGCGATTTTAGCAGGTAAGTATTCTTGGGCTTGTGTTTTAATGTTGCGGTTTGTTGGTTATAATCCGATGCACTATATTCCTTATCGCACTTATAACCGCATATTGAAAGAAAATGCCCGCACAAATAGGTCAAACTCACAAAATAATGAAAGTCTGAAAATTGCTAAACCAACCACAGAGAAGTCCGAAAGCAATCTAGCTTCTAACTGTTTAAGCAAGATTAAAGATATAGCGTATCTGGAAGTGGGGGGTAAGCAAAAAGCAGAAGCACGCGCTAACAGTAGGGAAAAAAAGTCAGCATAGTTGCTGAATATACTGTAATTGCCTGTTACTCAGTAAAATTGGATCTGAAATGTGAGTAACTGCAATTACTGAATCCCTATCTGCCAGCATGGGAAATATACATTTGTAACATCTTATAAATTAGAAATAGCAGAACAAAGGTGCATGGCGGACTGCATTTTTCCCAAAAAGCTGATTGCTTGTAGCACTTGTGTCTCTTAATAATTAAATAAATCAGGATTTAGGCAATTTGCATATTAGTAAGGTGTGTCATATTTATTAAACGCTGTCAATAAGCAGATGTTTAATATTTGACGCATCCTATCTGATATTTAGGGTGGTGCAGTCATCTGAGGTAAGATATTAGCGGGCAAGATGCCCGCACCACAAGAGTTTTCTCATGGGAATCTACTAAGCATATTTTTAGCAGATTGAAATTTATATAAATTTTATGTAAAGATATCATGAAGTTTAGATGAAGATTTGATTTTTTATATAAATTTTCAAAGAAGATATAGCAGAATTTAAAAATAACAATCAAAGCTTTGTCACTTTTTTATCTAAACTGAATGGCTAACGCTAAGTTATCAGACAGACAATTTCATATTTAGAAAGTTTGCTGATGAGAATTTTTTGATTTTAGGCTACTGTAAGAGATAGATTACATCCTTCCTGAACTTATCTACTTTGAGGCTGCAATATTTGGAGTAGGTGTGTCGTAATTATTGGGGAATTAAAGCTGCATGAACTTAAATAGTCTAGTGTTGATTGATAAATCTGAATACCAGTGTTTATGAATGTCCTGAAATCTAAATTAGGGATAATATCATCCTTGAAGTGGATTTTTGGATGATTAACTAATGGGGATAAATTTAGTATTAGGGATAAAAATGATTGGAGTTTATCTGTAGGTGTTTTAGCAGACAATGCTGTTTATTGGGGGGAAAACAGCTATACTTGTTGCATAAATATGGAGAAATAAATACTCATGAAACATCCTACAGATTAAATACTAAATGTCTGTGAAATTCTTTGCATCTGTATTTGAGCAATAGATGTAACAGATGGATTTGCCCAAATTTGAAAGTAGAAGGCAACTGGTAAGAATTATGTCATCTTATTCTCATCAAGATCAGGTTGTTAATATTTACGATACTTATGAAAGTAAGTTTTTAACACCCTTTCAGCGGAAGGCCTTGCTAAAAAACTTACAAAATAATTCACAACCAGAATATCGGCGACGCATTGAGATAATGTTGTTAGCAGATATGGGAAAATCACAAACTCATATTTGTGAAATCATAGGCTGTTCTCAAGAAATGGCCAGGTATTGGATAGGTATTGCTGAGGCAGGTATGGCGCATAAATGGAATCAGCGGCCATTGGGTAGACCAAAGATTGTTAATCATCAATATATTGAAAAATTGAAAGAATTAGTTAATTGTAGTCCCCGTGAATATGGCTATGCTTTTAGTGATTGGACGGCTCAATGGTTGAGCAAACATTTAGCTAAAGAGTTGGGAATTAAAATTAGTGATCGCCATATCAACCGTTTACTTAAACAAATGGGACTTTCCACTAAACGTAAAAATTCTCCATTGACAACTGCTGAAAATCAGGATATAGCAATTACAATTAGTGATTTGCATTCTCTACCTGAACCTAGTTTTCATTGGTCATTTAATCTCATGCAGGCCAATCAATAATAGTGTTTTGGAGGTTAGGAAATGCTATCAACGTTTTCTCAGGAACAGTTAGCTACAAACATTAAGCAAGTCTTGGGTGATTCCCTATCAAATCAAGCAGTTGCCGATTGTATCAAGGCTTTAGAAATTATTGAACCACCGGTAGCAAAGCAATTTTGGCAAGGGACAACAGCAAAGCCGGGAATTTATATTGTGCTAACGGGTAAGGTGAGATTACTTGATAACTCTAATAACTTAATTACTACTCTCGCGCCAGGTTCATCATTTGGGGAGTTAACTTTATTTCCAGAACAAGAATTTAGTAGTTACGTTGCTAGAGCTTCTGTGAATTTAAAAATTGCCTATCTTCCCCAACAGATGGTGAAGAAGGTAATGGGAGAATTTCCTGATACTTATGATCTTTTGCTGAATAAAGCACAACTAATTAACACTGCCAAACCTCCAGAAATTCCCACTCCAGAAACACCAAGAACAGCAAAAACTGCCAATTTTACCCAACTGACAATTCCCCCACTGGCACAACCAAAAAAGCGCCCCAAATACTTTCCTATTCCGACTGTAACTGCTGGAAATTGGTGGCGTAAATTTACCAAACGCTATCCATTTTTTGAACAACAAAGTGCTGCGGATTGTGGTGCTGCTTGTTTAGTCATGATTGGTCGTTATTGGGGGAAAAACTTCAGTATTAATCGCCTGCGGGATTTGGCTAATGTTAGCCGTAGTGGTGCATCCATGCGAAGTTTGAGTGCAGCAGCGGAAAGTCTTGGTTTTGCTACCCGTCCAGTGAAAGCCAGTTTAGATAAATTTGCTCAACAACCTTTACCAGCGATCGCTCATTGGGAAGGTAAACATTACATTGTTGTCTATGAAATTACCAAAAAACAGGTAATTGTCGCCGATCCTGCCCTTGGTCAACGCTATTTAACTATCAATCAATTCAAAGCAGGTTGGACAGGCTACGCTCTATTACTAGAACCCACAGCTTCACTCAAAAAAACACCAGAAGCTAATACGCCATTTTGGCAGTTATTGGATTTAGTTAAACCTCACTTTCAAGTCCTACTAGAAGTATTCATTGCTTCGGTATTAATTCAGGTATTTGGATTAGTAACACCCCTATTTACTCAACTTTTATTAGATAGAGTCATTGTTCAAGGTAGCACCTTAACCTTAAATACTGTAGGCTTCGGATTATTAATTTTTGGTTTGTTTCGTGTCGCCATTAATGGGTTAAGACAATATTTACTTGACCACACAGCCAACCGAATTAGCGTCGCTTTAATGGTGGGATTTATTAAGCATACATTTGGCTTACCTCTGTCCTTTTTTGAGTCTCGATATGTTGGTGATATTGTCTCCCGTGTCCAGGAAAATCAGAAAATTCAGCGTTTTCTCACTGGTGAAGCTTTATCTATTGGCTTAGATTTATTGACCGTCGTTGTTTATGTAGGATTAATGTTTTGGTACAGTCCACCAATGGCGGGGATGACATTAGCAATTGTGCCACCATTTGTGTTATTAACATTATTTGCTACGCCATTTTTACGTCGAATTAGTCGAGAGGTATTTGCCGCAGGAACCCTAGAAAATAGCTATTTAATTCAAAGCTTGACGGGGATTTCTTCCATTCGCTCAATGGCAATTGAACAAACGGTGCGTTGGCATTGGGAAGAATTGCTGAATAATTTAATTAAAAAGAACTTTAGTGGTCAAGTAGTTAGTAACCAACTGCAATTAGTTAGCTCTACCATTCAATCTTTAGCCAGTACAGGATTACTATGGTTTGGGGCTTGGTTAGTTATTCAAAACCAACTTACCATTGGTCAATTAGTTGCTTTTAATATGTTGTTAGGCAACATTATTCAGCCTTTCCAACGGTTAATTATCTTGTGGAATCAACTACAAGAAGTAATCGTTGCCACCGAACGAATTAATGATGTTTTAGAAGCAGAACCAGAAGAAGATTTAGAACATAAACCTCGCCAATATTTACCCAGATTAATCGGGAAAATTAGTTTTAATAACGTTACATTTCGCTATCACTCTGAGAGTGAAATTAACATTCTAGAAAATCTCAGTTTTGAAATTTTACCAGAGCAAACTGTAGCAGTTGTCGGGCGCAGCGGTTCAGGGAAAACCACCCTTTCTAAATTGATTTTGGGTTTATATCCACCGACAGATGGAAGAGTTTTAATTGACAATCAAGATGTGACTAGTATTTCCTTGCATTCTCTGCGATCGCAAATTGGAGTTGTTGATCAAGATACATTTTTATTTGGAGGAACAATTCGGGAAAATATCACTATTGCCCATCCTGAAGCCTCTTTAGAAGAGATTATAGAAGCCGCCCAACTTGCAGGGGCAGACGAGTTTATTAAAAGGATGCCAATGGGTTATGAAACACAAATTGGTGAAGGTGGAGGAATGTTATCAGGAGGACAACGCCAACGGTTAGCAATTGCCCGCGCCTTATTAGGAAATCCTCGACTTTTAATATTAGATGAAGCTACGAGCCACCTTGATTCTGAATCTGAACGTATTATTCAAAACAACCTCAAAAAAATTCTGCAAGGACGTACAAGTTTAATTATTGCTCACCGTCTTTCTACAGTTCGTCATGCTGATCTAATTTTAGTTTTAGATCGTGGTGTTTTAGTAGAAAGTGGTACTCACGACGAATTAATTACCAAAAAAGGACATTATTTTTATCTCAATCAACAACAATTAGCACAAACAAATTAATTGTTTTAATTGTTTAATTGCCAAGATATCCCTGACTTCTTGCAGAAGTCAGGGATATATAACTACAAAAATAGAGAACTGTAAAATTATTTATGCCCCAGTCAGTTTATACACAACCAACAACTACTATAAATCAGCAGAATCAAACCGAATCTACTGCTTTTCTCCCAAATCAAAATCAAACCCAGACATTAGGTAAGGTCCAGGATTGGTTTTATGGTACAGAAGAATTATTAGATGCTTTACCAAAAGTCTGGACTCGTTCAATGTTGTATTTGCTGGTTAGTTTTGCAGCAATTATTTTACCTTGGGCAATGTTAACTAGAGTTGATGAAACCGGAAATGCTATTGGACGAATAGAACCAAAAGGTGCAACACAAAAATTAGATAGTGCGGTGACTGGTACTATTGTTTCTGTTAATGTTAAAGAAGGGGCAACAGTTAAGGCAGGACAGGTTTTAGTGAAAATAGAATCTGAGGTTATGCAAACAGAAATACAACAAATAAAAGCTAAATTAGAAGGGTTGAAAAATCGTAAATCTCAACTAGAAATCTTAAAAAATCAAGTCTTAATGGCGATTAATATTCAACGTCAGCAAAACCAATCTCAATCATTAGAAAAAATGGCTCAAGTTAATCAAGCCAGACAAACATTTGAAACTAAAAAAAGTGCTTATAATTTCCAAGATTTGGAGAAATTGGCACAAATTGATCAGATGAAACAGAATGTAAAATCTACTCAAAGTAACTATAGGTTAGTTACAAGTCGCTTGCGTCGAGATATTTCAGAAGTTGCCCGTTATCGTCTACTGTTAGAGGAAGGTATAATTCCTCAAACCAAACTAGTAGAATTAGAAAAGATTGCTGAGGAAAGTCAACGTTTACAAGAAGAAGCAAAATTTAATATTCAAACGGCACGGTTACGCTTAAAAGAACAAGAAAGTAGTTATCAGTCGCTTATGAATCAATTTAAGTCAGATATTGAACAAGCAAAATTGCGATTACAACAAGAGGAAAGTAGTTATAAAAGTGCTATACAAGGAGGAGAATTAGCATTATTAAAAAGTCAGGAACAGTTTAAAGACCTACAAAATCAAATTACTTCTCTACAATCGGAAATTATGCAAACAGAAGGACAGATCATCTCCCTAAATTTACAACTAAAACAGCGAATTATCCGCTCTCCTATTGATGGAACAATTTTTGAACTACCCATTAAAAAAGCTGGTTCTGTAGTCCAACCAGGACAAATGATTGCTCAAATTGCACCCAAAAATGCGGACTTAATTTTGAAGGCACGTATGGCCAGTCAACATAGTGGTTTCGTTAAAGTAGGAATGCCAGTAAAAATTAAATTTGATGCTTATCCTTTCCAAGAATATGGAATTTTATCAGGGCGAATTACTTGGATTTCACCTAACTCTAAAATTCAGGAAAATAGTGCCAATCGTCTAGAAACCTATGAAGTAGATATTGCTTTGGAAAATCCTTATATTCAAGTTGGTAACAAGCAGATTCCTCTCACCCCTGGACAAACCGCAAGTGCCGAAGCAATTATCCGTCAACGTCGAGTTATTGACTTTATTTTAGATCCATTTAAGAAGTTACAAAAAAATGGTTTAGAGCTTTAATGTCAACGAAAATTAAAGACATAATTCATGCAATTATGTCTAATAAAAAAAGACTTTAATATGCAACTTTTATATAATCTATGAGGAAATAATGTAAAAATATAAGAGTCAAGTGAAGATTAGAAGGATAATATAATGGAAAGATTAGTAATTAATAACTTTGATTACACGGATTTAGAAAGCTTTATTTATGATTTAAAACAAATAGAATCAAATATTGTATTAGGAGGATTAGTTTGGGGCGATTATCCAAATTGGGGAGGGACTCCTAATGTTTTTGTCATGACCATCTATGATGGTTTAAATACCATATCAACAACTTATGAAGGTGCAGGGAATTTTCATGATAATAAATTCCATACGATAGACTATGCGCGGACAGTTAATGCTTGGGTATCTCATTAATTATTTCACGATATTTAAAGGTGCAATCAGCAGAACTGTTTACTTTTGATGAGAAAATAAGATCATGGCTACAATCATAATTTCTGATTTGCAACTTCTTGAGAAAAAGACATTCTTATATGACTTAAATTCACAGCAAATCACACAAATATCAGGTAGTATTTTTCTGCCTTTATGGGATCGTCCTGCTGTTCACTTATCAACAGTTTATGATGGAATAAACAATCCCCAAACAACATATGAAGGTCCATTTGGATTCCATGATAACAAGATTTTCGCTATTGACTTTTCCAAACTATCCGGCTATTTAGTAATCTGATAGGTATATTGCCTTGTCATCAGGACAATTTTTAGCACCAACCTACTTAATTATTGTAGCAGATTCAAATGCAATTTCGTCACAATTGCAAAACTGTTCACTTTTTGATTAGGAAATAATATCATGGCTACAATCATAATTTCCGACTTAGAAACTATTGATAAAAATACATTCTTGTATGACTTAAATTCAGAGGAAATACAACAAATAGTAGATACTGATATTCTCCCTTTATCAGGTGGTTTTGATCTGAATTTTCTGTTAACCACCATTCAGGATGTTATAACTAATCAGACATCAAGCGATAATGGGCTATTTGGTTCAAATTCCCGTAATAACAAGATTTTTAGTCTTGATTTTTCCAACCCATCTCTTTATTTAGTTACCAAATAACTCGATCACAATCACAATTATGTCCCCGGATTGTGAGATAATTCGGGGGTATAAATCTGGTAATTTTTCTCATATAAATTATCAAAAATATTAAAAGTATCATTAGATAGAGATAAGAAAATAACATATCAGGTAAATATGATAGATACGCTGATAATTCATTTAAATAGGATCAAATAAATTCTTAATGGGTTTAGTAAATCGAGGAATTACGCCATGTCAGATATTTTAAAAATATCCAATGAAGATATTATTTATCATCTAAAAATATCTTGTCAAATCCCTAGTTTATTAGAAGCGATCGCCACTAGAAAAGTTATTACTGAAACGGCTGAAAAAGCAGGGATTACTGTCGAAACAGCAGAACTACAACAGTCCGCAGATAGTTTACGATTAGCTAATAGACTGATTAAAGCTGAAGAAACCTGGGAATGGTTACAGAAACATTATCTTTCCTTAGATAATTTTGAAGAAATAGCACATCTCAATATCTTATCGACAAAATTAGCTCATCATTTATTTGCTGAGAAAGTTGAACCATTCTTTTATGCTCATCAACTTAATTACAGCGCCGCCGTTACCTATGAAGTGATATTGGATGATGAAGACTTAGCCTTAGAAATATTTTACGCTCTTCAAGAAGGAGAAATTAGTTTTCAAGAAATCGCTCGTCAATATATCCAAAATCCCGAAATAAGACGCGCTGGAGGATATCAAGGTATCCGCAAACGTAGTGATTTTAGACCAGAAATTGCCTCTCTAGTATTTGCAGCTAATCCCCCACAAATTCTTAAACCAGTAATTACACCAAAAGGAGTGCATATCATTATAGTTGAAGAAATAATTGAACCGGAATTAAATGAACAAATGCGTGTACAAATCCTTGGCGATTTATTTACTAATTGGTTAAAAGATCAAGTTAATAAATTAAAGATTGTCGCCACATTAGGAGCAAGTCTCAATTTTTCCTCTTCTCCAGCAGAAATATTGAGTAAAGCCAGTTAAAATTGAGAAGAGTTATATCCCTGACTTCTTTAACAAGTCAGGGATCTTGTTATGAGATAATATTCAGGAAAACTATCTATCTAATGGGGTATAGATATCCTGTGAATGTGTATTAAGATAAGGATATTGTAATTTAATTTTTTGTAATGCAAATTGTTCAAGAATAGCCGTCATTCGACTTTCTGAATCATTTTGATCTGCTTGCCAAGCAGCAATTAAACCATTAGCAATAATTTGACAACGATGAGTACCAAAACTTTCTTTTTCACCAAATTTATTTTCTGGTTCTTCAGCACAACTCAATCCTGGAGCTAGTGGCTTAGTAAATAACGGTACTTGTGGAGAAAAAATCTCTTGATTTGCTAAATATACCTTTTGTAATATAGGGTAAATAGTCTTATATTCATGTTTATTGAAATATAGGACGGCTGAATCATAACGTTTATATTCATCAGGACTATATAGGGCTTTAAATGAGAAAGCAACTGGCAGATTATTGAGTTCTGTAGTTATATTTTCCATCACTGATAATGCACCTTCTGGTGATACATTAAAGTAAATTCTCAGAATATCTTGATTATCTTCAGTTCCTAAATTAGATGCTGCCATATAAAATCCATTTTGAACTAAATTCTTTGGCATTTTGATCGCTACTAAGTTACCGACAGTAGCATACTTATCAACTTCTGATAAGTACAAATCACGCTCAATATGTAAAGTTAAACCATTTTTGTGGACTGCCAAAGATCCATCAGCTTCTTCATTAACTACTAACCAATCTTGACTCCAATAGCCTATACCCTTATTACTGGTATGTAGTCGTTCATAAAAAGCCAAATCTATGCCAAATAAGCTATTATTACTGAGGTTATTTATCTGCGAATCAGCGGTAGAAAAATCATTCCAAGAACCGTTATAATAAGCACCATAAAGAAAATTACGCAATTGCATACTCAAATGTTTATGTTGAATATCCAAGGGTAAATCTTTAAAGCGAGAGATTACCGATTCTGGCAATTCAAATAACTTGTATTCTGGATGTTTAATTGAATAAAATGATTCAATTTCCAGATGATCAACAATATTTTGCAGTGCTGTTTGTAATTCCTTTGGTAATTGGAAAAGTTGACTCTTTATAGAATCTAATACTTGCATAAAAGCTTTCCTTCTCTAAACAAGAGATAAATTTTTAGAAGTTATTGTTGAAAATTCCATTCCCAAAATGGTGGGAATAGATGCTTGGGGACGACATAATAAACTCTTAGCAACTTGGAGCATACAGATACTAGAATTATCAAATATTTTTTCATATTGAACTCTAGCTTGAATAGCTCTAATTAATGCTAAACCGCTAAATTGCATGACTAATTGGCAGAAATTTGGACGAGTTTCTAAAATTGCTGTAAAGGTATTTAAATAACTACTAACTAATGTTGATAAAGAAGGTTGAATCATTGATAACGGCACAGCAGCTAAACGCAAACATTCTTCAATGGGTATGCTTTTATTAGGCACTATGCTATACAACCAAATTTGTAAATAACTAGCAATTATTGTGCCTAAATCATTAGCAGGATCTCCCCAATTACCTCTTTCCCAATCAATCAATCTGATGATATTTTGATTTCCTATTAGTTTTTGCTCAATTTCTGTTTCCCAATTCAAAAATAAAAGAATATTATTGAGCTTGAGATCATTATGAGTCAGACAACAAGGAGTAAAAACCTGACTCAATTCTTTAATTGCTTTTCCTAAATTATCATAACGTTGATAGAGAGAAAAAAACTTCAAACCATCAGCAGGAACTTGACCAAATACTTGTGGTGTAATTCTATCTAATCCTTTGGTAATATTTTGCTGCTGAAGAGAATTTTCTAGAAATTCTTGATAGTTTTTATTCTTTATTGTTAAGCCATGCACCGTTGCCAAAGTTGTACCAATTAATTGGGAAATCTCCACAGGAAATATCTGATCTTTAGCGTAAAATTCTGCTAGATCTTGATATTGATTTAGGTAATTAAAAACAATGATGGAGTTTTCTAAGTCAAAATGAATTACTTCTGAAAAAGATGATTGTAAATGCTTTATTTCTGGGAATTTTTGACAAAAATCATGAATTCTCCATTCATCTATAAATTCACCCAATGTTTTACCATTTTGATCATGACGCTCTTGTTTTACTAAGAGTTGACGACCATCTGCTAAACTAATTAATAAGTTAAAGTTTTTAGCAGGTTTTAGCTCTATTTTAGTGATTGAATTATCTTGTGGATGACAAATTTTGTGTTTAATTAGGTAATCAAACACATTGCTAGAACTGATGAGAAATGGCATAATTGCTGATGATAATATGTGAAATAAGTCAATGATAGCCGCAATAAAATGGTTGTGTTATTTCAAAGATCACAAAAAGTTTCTCACTTTGTTTGTTAAGAACAAAATGCTCTCTATAGCATAGACTACATAAATGCCAGCCCCTTAACACCGTAATAAAATATTTGATTAACATCATTATCCTCACCACCAAACAAAGATAATAATTCCATATTATTCAGATCGTTAATAAACTTTATTTCCTCGGAATTATGTAGAACATAAATTCTAATACTTGCCATTTCTTACCTTTACAAAAATTAACTTTTGATTTTTGTAAATTAATTTACCCACAGTCCTGAATCCTTACACCAATCTTATTAAATATCCAGGATTATTAGTAATAGATTGTTTCTTTTACTTTTTAATCCTGGATAACTATATAGCAATCTTTGTAGAAGTTATAAACACCCTACAGATTCGCTAGTGACGCGGTAATTAATTGATAATGCTTACAGCTAAATCACTAAACCACGTCGTCACCCAACATCTATATCTGTGTTCACAATTCCTTGAGGATTGCTAAATTCGCCTTGTAGTCAACTACAAAGCTAGGGAATTATTACTAGATGACGACGCTGGGGGCAGAGGGGTTATGACTAAAAGATTTAGCTATATGCTTAATACTAGCGATCGCATAGCCATCAACTAAGTATTCAAGGTATTTCACACCAAAATCGCCATATTCACCAAAGCCGCTATTATAACTACCACCACCATGTACGGCTACAGAACTTGCATCATTGAGATCATTAAGATAACTTTCAGAATCTTGGAATAGTTCAGAACCAGTTACATTTAATTGGGAAAGAGTAATACTTGCCATAATTTCCTTGTTTTTGTAAATGGGACTTGTGAGTCAGTTAAGTTTGTGTTTTCTTAACTGTTACCCCTATTTTTATTTAAGAAAAATAGAAAAATCAAGGCTTTGAGCCTAGTAAAAAAGACACAAATAGATGAATTTTGTCTTTTATTAAAAGTTAACTTCCTAGTTTAAGTTACAGCCTATTTTAGGTTTATGAACCACACCCTTACACCCTCCCCCTAGCAAAGTGGGGTATTTTTGTGCCTGACAAAGTTGAAATCTGCTGTAACTAAATAAGAAAATCGTGTATCTTCAGATTAAAACATCTGAAAATACACGAAAGCAAGGAAAATATTCAATTTACAACAGCATCTTTTAAAAATTAAAGTTAATTCCGAGAGTATCTGTTGTATCTTCGAGGGTTATTTTCCATTGCGCTATACTACTGTTTATTTCTTTGAGCATGGTGGAAAAATCATTAGTATTGGTAGTATTGTTGCTGTTGGTCATGTTATATCTTGCCATATCTCTTCTGGTCATGTAACCACCGTTGATATTTTTCATTTCCCAAAGTGTTAGTTCATCCAGAATCGGTTCTGGAATCTTTTTTCCTAATTCGGAAATTATGATTTTCACTATTGTTTGACCTCCTGAAATACTTTATTCCCTGGAATAAAACTATCAATTTATCCCCTACTTATATTTTGGAATAGTATCTGACAAAACAGATGATTTTCAGCTAATTTATTAGACAGAATTAAGGGTGTTTTGTCTATGAAAACAAAAAAGCAAAAGAAGTTTTATCTAACTTCCTTCGCCTTATATAGTTTAAAAATATCAACCTCTATCGCCAGTTAGAAATTTCTAACTTTACTAATTAACCAACAAATGCTAACCGAGGTGCAACTTCACTAGGACGTTCTACACCTTTGAGGTAAGCAAGAACAGTATCAGCATCAGATACTTCAAAGGGGTCACTACCACAGTTGTCTTCAAAACCAGGTTCAACGAACATTTTTTCAATTTCGCCGTTATTAACAACCATTGCATAACGCCAAGAACGCATTCCGAAACCGATGTTAGATTTATCAACTAACATTCCCATTTTCCGGGTAAATTCTCCACTACCATCGGGTAACAAGAAGACATTTTTAGCACCTTGTTGTTTACCCCATTGGAACATAACAAATGCGTCATTAACTGACAAACAAATGATCTGATCAACACCTTGCGCTTTGAATTCTGCAAATAGTTCTTCGTAGCGAGGTAAATGAGTAGAAGAACAGGTGGGGGTGAACGCACCGGGAAGAGCAAATAATACTACCTTTTTACCACCAAAAATCTCTTCAGTGGTTACATCTTGCCAACGGTAAGGATTGGGTCCAGGTACAGATTCATCCCGAACACGAGTCTTGAATACTACATTTGGAACGTGAGTAATAGCAGTCATAAATACCTCTTTTTTAGATGGAAGATTTTAACTCGTGTCTTTAGCCTATAAATCAGAATAATTCTGATTTAGGAATTTGTCAATAGTTATAAATACTTATTTTATAATGTATTTTTTAAAAAGCTTTAATTCTGAAAAAGGAAAAGTTATAATAGGGGTCTATATCTTTATATAATCAAGTAAATCCTATGCAGCAAAAAGCTAATGATATTATCAAAACCCTGAAAAGTAGAGGGTTGAGAGTCACACCCCAAAGATTTGGGGTTTATGCCAACCTATTAGCAAGGGAAGATCATCCTACAGTTGATCAAATTTTGAGAGACTTAAACCAGGAAGCACCGACTTCCTCCCAAGCTACGGTGTACGCGGCGCTTCAGGCACTGCGTGAAGCGGGTTTAGTGCGAGAAGTGCTATTACAAGAGGGAATATCTCGTTATGATGCCAATGTAGCGCCCCATCATCATTTTCGCTGTACCTGCTGTGGTGCGATTGAAGACATTAACTGGAATGTTTTTCCCGGTATTGATGTCAGTCAACTGCGGGAGGGGTTAACAGTAGAAAGGTATGAAGTGACAGTTGAAGGAATCTGTGATATCTGCGGTAATGGTACTTAATGCCGCCATTAAGTATAATTAGATTGTGAGTAAATGAAGTCCAAACATGAATAATCAAACCCTTGTGGTGCGGGCAAGATGCCCGCTACAGGTCTACCTTATGGGTCTGGAGGGAGAAACTAATCCTTAATTAACCCCTCCAAAATCATCTGTAAATCCTGGGTCAAATCACTTACACCCTTTCGTAAAGCTTGTTTATTCCCTTGACAATTTTCCCATCTTTCATTAATATTAATCGCTTCACCGACAGAAATCATGGCTTGTTTCCAACCTAAACGCGGCCTGCCTGGCAAGGTAGAATCTTTAATGCGAGACAACATATCAAACATTAATAAAATCGTTTCTGCAAATCTTTCTGGGGTTGGTTTTTCTAGAATATAATTAGCAGTGACCGCGACGAAACTTTCAGCAATTCTCATGTGTTGCATTTTCAAATCTGCTTCTTGGGCTACCCAATCAGCTAGACCACGTTGGAAAGGTGATAAACTTTGAATATCAGCGATATCATCCCGATAAATATAATTCCAACCAGCATCTTCTAAACGCCGACATCTATCAATAAAATTACCTTGAGGCCGGATATTAAAATACTGTTCTGCAATTTTTAAAGCTGTATCCATCAATCGGTGTAATCTAGTAATTAAAATTTCATTTGTGGGAATTTCGGAAGTTATAATTTCTGGAAATTCTTGATGATAAAAACGCCGATAAAATTCCTCCATTTCCGAAATTAGATATTCAGATAAATCCACCACCCGCTGATATAAAATTTCTTCCCTTTCCTGGCTAATTTCACTAGTTTTCCTAACAGGTAAACCGCTATCAAGTTCTAATTTAGATAATAGCCAATCTATTCTTTTCCAAGGTGGGTTCACATAGCTATATTTAATCCCAATCGGAATAATAAAAACCTGTTCTTCACGGTTAGCTTTTTTGAGATCTTCCACACACCAAAAACCCAACTGGGCTACACCAGGTTCTAAGGGACTGACTATACTACTGTGTCCATTTGTACCACCTTCAGGAGCGATCGCTATGGGCATCTCTGCGGTTGCAAATAATTCTCTTGCCTTATTAATAGCCGTTCTATCTATGCGTTTTCCCCTACGTATAGGTATACCACCAAGTCTAGAAAATAACCATCCTAACCAATTTCCTGCCCAGATTGTCATCCCCCGTTCATAGATAAAATAGCTGTGAAGTGGATATTTGAGCTTAATACCTTTTTTTCGCGCCACTTTAGGGACAATCCGTGATAGCAAATATGACATAGATAGAGGATCTTCTACCTCCGGGTGACGAAAAGCAATTAAAAATCGGACTTTACCAGCCTGAAATTCATGGTACAATTCAGCTAGGACTTCGGCATTTTTAGCTTGAATATTCACAATACCCGCAGGTAGCCAAGGTCTAGTTCTCACCCGCAAAATCAAGGGCAAAAACCAAGATACAATTTTTACAACCAATGGATTATGACATTGGGGAATAAACTTGAGCGGTGGTTGGGTAGAATGAATAGATTTAGGCAAGTTGTTCTCCTGTGGTGTAGCGAAAAAAGCGATTAGAAATCGCATCTACACAGACAAAACCTGTCCACCCAGGTGGCCTTGGCCTGTGTAGTAGCGTTCCCCTGTAGCGAAGCCATATTACCATATTATATTCGTCCAATATTTCTCAAACACCCCCCCATCTAATTATGACACCAGACTGGCGGAAATTTGCCCCCGCGACCCAGCGCAACCGCGAACCCATTCTAGAAGTGCTTTTACAGATATTACCTCAAAATGGGACAATACTCGAAGTAGCCAGCGGCACAGGTGAACACGCTGCATTTTTTTCCCAACACTTAGCACCCCGGCAATGGCTACCATCTGACCCCAACCCAGAACTGCGTGCTAGTATTATGGCGTGGTCTGAATATCTCCCCTGTGATCATCTTAAACCACCCCTAGATTTAGATGCCAATTTACTAATATGGCCTGTAGAAAAACAGCCATTGCCAGAACCACCGATTTCTGCTATAGTAAACATTAACATGATTCATATTTCGCCTTGGTCTGCTTGTTTAGGACTAATGGCAGGGGCTGGACGGATTTTGCCACCAGGCGGTATACTGTATTTGTATGGTCCTTATAAACAAAATGGAAAACATACAGCACCCAGTAACACTGCTTTTGATGAGTCTTTACAAGCACAAGATACAGCTTGGGGAGTCCGTAATTTAGAGGACGTGGTTAAATCTGCTGAAGCACAAAATTTGATATTGCACCAAACTCACCCCATGCCAGCAAATAACCTTTCGCTAATATTTAAACATAATTAGGGCTTGCTGAATTGAAATATGAAACCGGAAAATATGGCTACGCCACGCAATCTATCTACCTTGACTCTTTGCGCCTTTGCGTGGGACATATTTACATATTTCGCAAATAAATGGAGGTTAGCGGACTCGAACCGCTGACATCCTGCTTGCAAAGCAGGCGCTCTACCAACTGAGCTAAACCCCCAAGCCCTGTTTTTAATACGAAAAATGCAATTATATAACTAGACCATCGTAAACTCTTATGATTATTTTGTCAAGACCATGAACCAAGAAAATTTTTTAGTCGTTGCTGCATTGTATAAGTTTGTCAGTTTACCTGATTATAACCAACTGCAAACACCCTTATTAAATTGTTGTCAGTTACAGGATATCAAAGGAACTATATTACTCGCTCCCGAAGGAATTAATGGTACAATTGCTGGTTCTCGTCAGGGAATTGATACGGTTTTAGCCTTTCTCCGTCATGACTCGCGGTTTAGAGATTTAGAATATAAAGAATCTTATGCCGAACTTCCCCCTTTTGAGCGGCTGAAAATCCGCTTAAAAAAAGAAATTGTGACTTTGGGAATACCAGAAGTTAACCCGAATGAAAAAGTGGGAACTTATGTCACACCTCAAGAATGGAATGATTTAATTTCTCACCCCGAAGTCACTGTTATTGATACTCGCAACGATTACGAGGTCACGGTTGGGACTTTTAAGGGTGCAGAAAATCCCCAAACTCAGACATTCCGAGATTTTCCCGAATATGTAGAAAAGCATCTTGATACCAGCAAACATAAAAAAGTGGCTTTATTTTGTACTGGAGGTATTCGCTGTGAAAAAGCATCATCTTATTTACTTTCTCAGGGCTTTGAAGAAGTTTATCACCTCAAAGGCGGCATTCTCAAATATTTAGAAGAAGTCCCCCAGGAAGAAAGTTTATGGGAAGGAGAATGTTTTGTTTTTGACGAAAGAGTTGCTGTCCGTCATGGCTTAAAACCGGGAAGTCATGAATTATGCTTTTGTTGTGGAAACCCCATTTCCGACGAAGATAAATCATCATCTGAATATGAAGCGGGAATTTCTTGCCCCCACTGTTTCCACAGTCTAACACCAGACAAAAGAAAACGACAACAAGAAAAATGGAAACAATACCAACTCACAAATTCAACCAACACCTAACCTTTAGATTTTTGCGCGAAACAAAATCAATATTTAGCAAAAAATCTAGCAAAAACCCTAAGATCCAAAAGTAATCATTACAATATATGAAGATATAAATCCTTGGAGAACAATTTGTGGTAGATAATCTTACCCGTACTCAACCGAAAACCAATCAAAAATTGGGTAACTTTACACAAAGACACATTGGACCAAACCCTGATGATATTCAGCAAATGCTTGATACATTAGGCCTTTCCCACCTTGATGACTTAATTGATAAAACAGTACCACAGGCAATTCGTTTTCAGCAAGAGTTGAAATTACCACCAGCACAAAGCGAATATGCAGCATTGGCAAAATTAAAGCAAATAGCCGATAAAAATCAGGTTTATCGCTCATTTATCGGCATGGGGTATTATGATTGTATCACCCCGGCGGTCATTCAACGCAACATCTTAGAAAATCCCGGTTGGTATACAGCATACACCCCTTATCAGCCAGAAATTGCCCAAGGACGTTTAGAAGCGTTGTTAAACTTCCAAACTATGATCATTGACTTGACCGATTTAGAAATTGCTAACGCTTCTTTACTTGATGAAGCCACAGCAGCCGCAGAGGCAATGAGTATGAGTTATGGTGTGTGCAAAAATAAATCTCATAACTACTTTGTATCCCGTGAATGTCATCCTCAAACCATTGATGTATTGCAAACACGCGCTAAACCTTTAGGCATAAACATCATTATCGGTGATCATCAAACCTTTGATTTTACCGAAACTATCTTTGGTGCAGTTCTGCAATATCCCGCAACTGATGGTACAATTTACGACTACCGCAACTTTATAGAAAAGTCCCATGCTCAGGGTGCATTGGTGACAATAGCCGCAGATCCTTTAAGTTTAACATTACTCACACCCCCCGGTGAATTAGGGGCTGATATTGCCGTAGGTAGTACCCAACGCTTCGGTATTCCCCTGGGTTTTGGGGGACCACACGCTGCTTATTTTGCCACCAAGGAAGAGTATAAACGCTTAGTTCCAGGGCGGATAGTGGGGGTATCAAAAGATATTCATGGTAAACCTGCCTACCGTTTAGCCTTACAAACCCGTGAGCAGCATATCCGCAGAGATAAAGCCACCAGTAATATCTGCACAGCCCAAGTTTTATTGGCAGTGATGGCGAGTATGTATGCAGTTTATCATGGACCTGATGGACTCAGAGCGATCGCCCAAAATATTCATCAATTAACCGCAACTTTAGCCGCAGGACTGAAAAAGTTAGGTTATAAAATCACTTCGGAAAACTTCTTTGATACCTTGCGGGTAGAATTAGAAAATACCAAATTAGCAGCAATTCTCGACGCTGCGAATGAGAGAAATATCAACTTGAGAATTTTTGATAATTCCACCGTGGGTATTTCCTTAGATGAAACTACCACAGAAGCAGATTTAATTGACCTTTGGCAAATTTTCGCACTCAAAGATCAATTACCTTTTACTGTGGAAGGATTACCAATTTCTCATGCTCAATTATCACGAGAAAGTAAATATCTCACCCACCCAGTTTTCAATCGTTACCATTCAGAAACCGAGTTATTACGTTATTTACATCAACTAGAAAACAAGGATTTATCATTAACAACTTCAATGATTCCCTTGGGTTCTTGTACCATGAAATTAAACGCAACTGCGGAAATGATTCCCGTAACTTGGGAACAATTCGGCAAAATTCACCCTTTCGCGCCAATTTCCCAAACCAGAGGTTATCAAATCCTGTTCCAACAACTAGAAGCATGGTTATCAGAAATTACAGGTTTTGCGGGAATTTCCTTACAACCCAATGCAGGTTCTCAAGGAGAATATGCGGGACTTTTAGTAATTCATGAATATCATCAAAGTCGCGGTGAAGGACACAGAAACGTTTGTTTAATTCCGCAATCTGCACACGGTACAAATCCCGCGAGTGCGGTAATGTGTGGAATGAAAGTTGTGGGAATTGCTTGTGATGATCATGGTAATATTGATGTTGAGGATTTAAAAGCCAAAGCTGAAAAACATAGTCATGAATTAGCAGCTTTAATGGTGACATATCCATCAACTCATGGGGTATTTGAAGAAGCAATTCAAGAAATTTGTGCAGTAATTCATTCTCACGGTGGACAAGTTTACATGGACGGCGCTAATATGAACGCCCAAGTGGGTATTTGTCGTCCTGGTGATTTTGGTGCAGATGTCTGTCATTTGAACTTACACAAAACCTTCTGCATTCCCCATGGTGGTGGTGGTCCCGGTATGGGTCCCATTGGTGTCGCTTCCCACCTCGTCCCCTTTTTACCAGGACATTCTGTGGTGAGAATAAATAACAATGAAGATTTTACTCCGCACTCCGCACTCCGCACTCCGCACTCTTTTGGCGCTGTTTCTGCTGCACCTTGGGGTAGTGCGAGTATCCTAGTGATTTCCTGGATGTATATTATCATGATGGGTGCTGATGGGTTGACACAAGCAACCAAAATCGCCATTTTGAATGCTAATTACATCGCTAAGAAATTAGAGTCATATTATCCGGTTTTGTATCAGGGAAAAAATGGTTTAGTAGCACATGAATGTATTTTAGATTTGCGAACTTTGAAGAAATCAGCGCAGATTGAAATTGATGATGTTGCGAAGCGGTTAATGGATTATGGTTTTCATGCACCTACTGTTTCTTGGCCTGTTGCTGGGACAATTATGGTCGAACCAACGGAAAGCGAATCTAAACAGGAATTAGATAGATTTTGTGATGCTTTGATTGCGATTCGTGAGGAAGTTGCGGCAATTGAATCTGGTACAATGGACATTCACGATAATCTTTTAAAAAATGCCCCTCACACTGCGGAAAGTTTGATTATTGGTGAGTGGAAACATCCCTATTCCCGTGAACAAGCTGCTTATCCTGCACCTTGGAGTAAGGAATATAAGTTCTGGCCAAGTGTGGGGAGAATTGACGCTGCTTTTGGGGATAGGAATTTTGTTTGTTCTTGTTTACCAATGGAGGCTTATAGTTAGTTAATTTGTAGGGTGCGTTAATGAAATGTAACGCACCGTTTTGATTTTTTTATTGAAATGGTGCGTAACGCTGGTGCTAACACACCCTACGGCCATTTATCAGAACTAAATTGTGCTGATATGATAAGGATCGCTAAAGAACCCCAAAAAAAATAGGGGGTTAAAACAACAGGAACAGCCCCAGCTAAAGATCCTATTAAACAAAAAAGTGCGAACATTGCAATATATGTCATAATTTCCCCCGATTATAACCACAGTATATAGTATATTATCTATCATCCAAAAATCGCCATTTTTCTTAAACAATAAAAAAATTACATCCTGAAAATCCTCCAATCCTGGTTATGATGTACAGGATGGTAATTTGGTAGGTTATTGGTGGGATGCTGAAATTGTCATTGTCTGATAGCGTAGCGTGGCGCAAGCCATATCAGGATGTCCAGGATTTTAGGATTTTCAGGATGGTAATTTGTAAGTTGTTGGTGGGATGCTGAAATTGTAATTGTCTGATAGCGTAGCGTGGCGCAAGCCATATCAGGATGTCCAGGATTTTAGGATTTACAGGATTGTGATTTGTAGATTATTGGTGGGATGTGGAAATTGTCATTGTCTGAATCAGGATGTCCAGGATTTTAGGATGTACAGGATTGTTATTGATGAATTATCTGTGAATATTGAAAGATGATAAAATACAGTTACAGTAATAGTCAAGAAGTAACAGCGGATAATTTAACTGATAACTTATCTATCATCCCAAAATCTCTATATTTTATAGACAATCAAACAACTACATCCTGATAGCGAAGCGTGGCGTTAGCCATACAGCAGTTTCCGAAGTTATGAGGTACAGTTAGTAATAATAAAGATAATACTGTCATGAAAGCATATTCAGTGGATCTCCGAGAAAAAATAGTTGCAGCCCATATTGAGGAA
>NZ_JACJPZ010000043.1:0-41886 GCF_014696335.1 Dolichospermum sp. FACHB-1250 | reverse complement strand
GCTTTTGCTCTCATTGGCTTCATGTTACGTCAATTTGAAATTGCCCGTCTCGTAGGTCTTCGTCCCTATAACGCCCTAGCTTTCTCCGGCCCTATCGCCGTATTCGTCAGCGTTTTCCTGATGTATCCTTTAGGACAATCTAGCTGGTTCTTTGCCCCCAGCTTCGGAGTAGCAGCAATCTTCCGTTTCCTCCTATTTCTCCAAGGTTTCCATAACTGGACCCTCAACCCCTTCCACATGATGGGTGTAGCAGGTATCTTAGGTGGAGCTTTACTTTGTGCCATTCATGGTGCAACAGTAGAAAACACCCTATTTGAAGACGGTGAAGGCTCAAACACCTTCCGCGCCTTTAATCCTACCCAAGCTGAAGAAACCTACTCCATGGTGACAGCAAACCGTTTCTGGTCACAGATTTTCGGGATTGCTTTCTCCAACAAACGTTGGTTACACTTCTTCATGTTGTTTGTACCAGTTACAGGCTTGTGGATGAGTGCAGTTGGTATTGTGGGTTTAGCATTAAACTTGCGGGCTTATGACTTCGTTTCCCAAGAATTACGGGCAGCAGAAGACCCAGAGTTTGAAACTTTCTATACCAAAAACATTTTACTGAATGAGGGTATCCGCGCTTGGATGGCTCCTCAAGATCAACCCCACGAACAATTTATATTCCCCGAGGAGGTATTACCACGTGGTAACGCTCTCTAATAGAGTCATTAGTGGTGGACGCGACCAAGAATCCAGCGGTTTCGCTTGGTGGTCTGGTAACGCCCGTTTAATCAACTTATCTGGTAAACTACTTGGCGCTCACGTAGCCCATGCTGGTTTGATTGTCTTCTGGGCTGGAGCAATGACCTTATTTGAAGTTGCTCACTTCGTTCCCGAAAAGCCCATGTACGAACAGGGCTTGATTCTTCTCCCTCACCTCGCCACACTTGGTTGGGGCGTTGGTGCGGGTGGTGAAGTTATTGACACCTTCCCCTATTTCGTCTCCGGTGTACTTCACCTTATTTCCTCGGCCGTTTTAGGTTTTGGTGGTATTTATCATGCCGTTCGCGGTCCTGAAACCTTAGAAGAATATTCTTCTTTCTTTGGTTACGACTGGAAAGACAAGAACAAGATGACCAACATCATCGGCTTCCACCTGATTATCTTAGGCTGTGGTGCGTTGTTGTTGGTGCTGAAGGCTATGTTCTTCGGTGGAGTTTATGATACCTGGGCTCCAGGTGGTGGTGATGTGCGTGTGATTACTAACCCCACACTCAACCCAGCTATTATCTTCGGTTATCTTTTGAAAGCTCCCTTCGGTGGCGAAGGCTGGATTATCAGCGTTGATAACATGGAAGATGTTATTGGCGGTCACATCTGGATTGCTTTAATTTGTATTTCCGGTGGTATTTGGCATATCTTCACCAAGCCTTTTGCTTGGGCGCGTCGTGCTTTTATCTGGTCTGGTGAAGCTTACCTTTCCTATAGCTTAGGCGCTCTTTCTATGATGGGCTTTATCGCTTCCGTCATGGTTTGGTATAACAACACTGCATACCCTAGCGAATTCTTCGGTCCTACTGGTCCTGAAGCTTCTCAAGCACAAGCTTTAACCTTCTTGATTCGTGACCAACGCTTAGGTGCTAACGTCGGTTCTGCTCAAGGTCCTACCGGTCTAGGTAAATACTTGATGCGCTCTCCTACAGGAGAAATCATCTTCGGTGGTGAAACCATGCGTTTCTGGGATTTCAAAGGACCTTGGTTAGAGCCTCTCCGTGGTCCTAACGGTCTGGACTTGGAAAAAATCAAGAACGACATTCAGCCTTGGCAAGCTCGTCGTGCTGCTGAATACATGACACACGCTCCACTGGGTTCTTTGAACTCTGTAGGTGGTGTGGCTACCGAAATTAACTCCTTTAACTATGTGTCTCCACGCGCTTGGTTAGCTTGTTCACACTTCGTTTTAGGATTCTTCTTCCTTGTTGGTCACTTGTGGCACGCAGGCCGCGCCCGCGCTGCTTCTGGTGGTTTCGAGAAAGGTATTAACCGGGAAACAGAACCAGTGATGTTTATGAATGACCTCGACTAGGTTGTTTTCATCTCTATTTCATCACTGACAATATCATACTTTTTATAGCTCTTGTGTCACAGCAAGAGCTTTTTTTATATTTTTTTCATATTTTTTTTATATTTTTTTCATATTTTTTTTGGTATTTTAAACATTTGATATAATATGTAACGTAACAAATAAATTTTACTAAACATCAGATAATGAACGGTTTCAAATTCGGTACGTCTGTATTGACAGTCGCGGTTGGTTTAGTCATGGGAACATCAATCAATCAGATGGTCATTGCTAAAGAAGTTGTTGCAGAATCAGTCATCCAGCCAGTAGTCACAAATGAGGTTATTGCCACATCAATTACTCCTGAAAAAACTGAGACTCCTCCTCAAGCAGGAACTTTCACTTACAGTGCTGGTGATTTACTGGCCAGAAGACCACTGGATTTAGATGTATTTTGTAAAAATTACCCTTTAAATTCCCGCTGTACTAATCAACCTGTCACCACACCAGTAACAAAACCAGAGGAAGTTAAACCTAAACCTACGGAGGAAAAGAGTGAAACTTCTGCAAAAACTCGCGGTTGGGCAATCACACCAGAAATTAGTACATTAGGTGTGGGTGCAACAGTCACCAAATCTATTACACCTAATATTAATGCTAAAGTTGGGGTTAATGGCTTAGGTATAAGTAGAGATATTAACTTGTCTGATGTTGATTATAAAGCCGATCTCAACCTGTTAAATATATCCACCCTCGCTGACTACCATCCTTGGAAAAATGGTGGTTTCCGTTTGACTGGAGGCTTGGTATTTCAGGACAATAATATAGAAGGAACTGGGAAACCCAATGGTGGAGAAATTAAGATCAATGATCAAAACTATGACTCCACAACTGTGCTTACATCAGTGAAAACCAAGGTTTCTTTTGGCAATAGTGTCGCACCGTATATTGGTATTGGTTGGGGTAATGCCGTGAAACCTGGTAAACATTGGGGATTTTCCACAAATTTGGGTGTAATGTTTGCCGGATCTCCAAAAGTAGAAATAACACCTGGATTTGGTACAGGTGCAACACCCGATTTACAACAGGAAATTAATAATAACATTGAAGCAGAAAGGAAAAAAGTGCAGGATGACCTTAATTGGTTGAATATTTATCCTGTTTTTTCTCTTGGTGTTTCTTATCAATTTTAGATAAAGATTTAGGGTGTGTCAGTTGTTTAAAATCTGTTTATTATTACAGACTTATCAGATTTGATACACCCTAAAAAAATCTGAATTGTCACTTGCTATAATTAAATTAACTTGGATTTTATGCTGAGATATACAAATGATAATAACCAAACATCGCGCTGATAGAGTTATGCTTTATAACATCAGTTGGCAGCAGTTTGAGAATCTGCTGCAAGATTTGGGAGAAAATCGGGCGGCTAGAGTAGCTTATGATGATGGAAATTTAGAAATTATGACACCTTTACCAGAACATGAACAATATAAAGAAGTAATTAGTGATGCAGTTAAAGATATCGCTGAAAAGTTGGATTTAAACTATGAAAGTTTAGGTTCAACAACCTGGAAGCGAGAACGCAAAATGGCAGGAATTGAAGCTGATAATTGTTTTTATTTTCAAAATGAACCCTTAGTTAGGGGTAGGTTAGATTTAGATTTGCAAAAAGATCCACCTCCGGATTTAGCTTTAGAAATTGATGTTAGCAATAAGTCTTTAAATCGGTTTCCTATTTATGCTCGTTTGGAAGTTCCTGAGATTTGGTGTTATGATTCTGGTGAATTGACAATTTACAGCAGTTCCCGATCTTATGAAGTACAAATATTAATAATAAAACTCTTGTGGTGCGGGCATCTTGCCCGCACAAGGTGTACCTCACTCAAAGCTACTTGCTGTATCTTTTGCAATCTGGTGAATATTTGGAATCTGAGAGAAGTTTAGTATTTCCTAGTTTAAAAATTCGAGATTTACCAAAATTGATTGAGCAAAATCGGGCTGGTAGACGAGCAATTAGAAAAGCAGTGAGGGAATGGGTAAGGAGTAAAAAGTGAAAGAAAGAATAAAAACTTATGATCCTACATTCATTGCTGCTAAAAATGCCTTTTGACTTACATCTTTATACACTGCTTGTAAATATTTCATTACTAATTCACCCGCAGGTAAATTAGTTGTATTTTCCTCATCTTTTGCTAAAGGAATTGTTCCTAATACATCTAATACTGTTTCAGTCACAGCAGGTGAAATTACCACTAAAGATGATTCTAACGGCTGATTATATCGCCAAAAATCATCTATTTTAACGGGATATTGATGTTCAGAAACTTCTGGTTGCATTTCCGATGTTTCTTGAGTTGTTTCTACATTTTTACTGCTGCGTAATTGACGTAAATCACTGATAATTTGCTCTTTTGTACGTCCACGTAGTTGAAATAATACAAAAGGATCTTCACTAAAGCGATCGCCTAATTGATAATATACCGCACCGATATGTTTACAAGGAACAGCTTTATCAGGACAAGAACATTTACTGTGAACATCAGTCAGAGTAAAGGGAAATAATGATAAACCGTTACTGATAAAAACTTCCTCGATATTTTGTGGCATTTCTCCTGCTAATAATTTAGCGGCAAAAATCGCTTTTTGGGACATTGTTTCCACAATATAACCCCATTCTTCATCACTAAAAGCATCAAGAGATAAAGACACTTTATAAGGTTCTACTTCACTACCCTGCACTCTAGCTAATACCTTCCCAGCCTTAAATTTAATACTCAGAACATTTCCTCCTCGAGAATAATTTCTTGCCCGTTCTAAGCGCTTTTTAAATCGGTAAGAATCCAGTAAATCTAACCATCTTTGTGACCACCATTCCCGACTTGCTTGTAAGGTTTCGTTACTCATAATCTTTCATCTTTTTGTGGTGTTAGCAATAGACCTTCTCCATTTATTCAAAGTATCATTGAAAACTCATGTATCAACAATTCTCTAACCAATTTCGCAAATCCTCTACATCATCTAAATCAAATATTGCCTCTCCCAAAGCTTCAATAATTTCTATATTTAAACTTCTAATTTTGGTTTCTAATTCTAGATCAATCTGTCCAAATTTCCTATTAATTTGACGAATAATTAAATTTTTTTCCCTTTCAATTCCCCTTTCAATTCCCCTTTCAATTCCTTTTTCAATTCCCTTTTCAATTCCTTTTTCAATTCCTTCTTCCATCCAACTGGTAACAATTTGCATAACTTCCTCCTTTTCCTCTGTTATTAATGTACCTACTTCTATTTGAAATTTATCTTCTTCAATTTTATTCAATCTCAAATATGTGTCAATAAAACCTGATATCAATTGCATTTTGGCTGGATTTAATTTTAAGGTGACTAATAACCTTAAACATTCTGCTTTGACCTTTGGCCTATCTTCTGGTGCTATGCTCATTTTCGACATCAAAGCCGATGCAACTGGATTTTGACGGGTTAAAAAGTCTCTCCAGTTGAGTTGATTTAGTTGCACCACCTGATAATTAAATTTTAGCACCTCAAAATCAGGAAAGTTGATTTGATAGTTATTCACAGCTACGGTTTTCGGTGAGTCGTAGGAAAATATCACTATCGGATATATTGGTAAGTCCAATTTTTCATCTAATCTGGCAAAATAACGAAACATTCTTTGATTAAATTTCGGTCTTGCACCTGATTCTGCCTCAATATGAATCACAAAATAAGAAAGTTGACCTAAAAATTTAGCTTTGGCTATCAGGTCGGTTTCATATTTATCTCCTGCAGTAACATCAGTAAATATTTCCTTGTCCAAGAATATAATTGATTCCGTGTCTATATATTCAAGGACTTGAGGAAAGAATAATTCTATAAATTCTATGAAAAAGGTTGATATTAGTTCTTTGAATAAGCGGTCATGGTCTATGTTTTCTTTCATATTTTTATCTAAGTTAGGATTTACATGATTTAAGAACCAACGGTTTTTTAAACTTCATCTTCTTCAATGATTGCATGACGATCTAATATTAACAAATTTCTTAATTGATCAGTATCCATTTCTGTTAACCAATCTTCTCCTGCACCTACAACTTGTTCTGCTAATTGCTTTTTACTTTCAATCATATCATTAATTTTCTCTTCTAAAGTTCCTGTACAAACAAATTTATGGACTTGAACATTGCGAGTTTGACCAATTCTAAATACTCTATCTGTAGCTTGATTTTCCACTGCGGGATTCCACCATCTATCAAAGTGAAAAACATGATTTGCTCTAGTTAAATTTAAACCCACACCACCAGCTTTTAATGATAAAATCATAATTGGTGGTCCTTGCGGGTCATGTTGAAATCTATCAATCATTTCCTCTCTTTGTTTTTTACTGGTGCTACCATATAAAAAGAATATTTCTCGTCCTAATCTATTTTCTAAATAAGGTTTTAATAACTTACCCCATTCAGCAAATTGTGTGAAAATTAAAGCCCGGTCTCCTTCTGCCACAACCTCATCTAACATTTCTTCTAATCTTTGTAATTTACCAGAATGATGTTTTTCTAAAGTTGCTAATTTTAAATATTGGGCAGGATGATTACAGATTTGTTTTAACTTCACTAATAATCCTAAAATCATACCCCGACGTTGTAAACCTTCCGCAGATTCAATCTCTACTAAAGATTGATCTACTAATTGTTGATATATTGTAGCCTGTTCAGAAGTTAAACCACAAAAAACAGTCATTTCTTGCTTTTCTGGCAGGTCTTGAATAATATCTTTATCAGTTTTTAATCTTCGTAAAATAAAAGGTTGCACTAAAGAACGTAATTGATTTAAAGAAGCAGTATCACCATACTTTTCAATAGGCATAGCAAACCGTCTTTGAAAAAATTGTTTATTACCTAAATAACCGGGATTCAGGAAATCTAAAATAGACCATAATTCTTGTAATCTATTTTCTACAGGTGTTCCGGTTAAAGCAATACGAAATGTAGTTTCTAACTGTCGAACTGCTTGGGATTGTTTAGATTCTGAATTTTTTATATTTTGGGCTTCGTCTAAAACAATTATTTGCCATTCAACGGTTTTTAAAAGTTTAATATCGCGGTGAATGAGTGCATAGCTAGTAATAACTAAATCATGTTTATTAACAGTTTCCGTAAATGCTTTACCTTTAGGACGTTTATCACCATGATATTCTAAAACCTTGAGAGTCGGAGCAAATTTACTTACTTCCTTTTGCCAATTGCCCATAACTGAAGTAGGACAAACTAATAAAGTTGGTTTTTCTAAAACATTTTCTTCTTTGAGATGAAGTATAAAAGCGATGAATTGAATGGTTTTACCTAATCCCATATCGTCCGCTAAACAAGCGCCCAAACCCCATCTTTCTAAAAACGCTAACCAAGCTACACCACGTTCTTGATAAGGTCTTAATTGTCCGGTAAAATTGCCAGGAGTTGGTAAAGTTTGAATTTCTTGATTATTAGTTAATGCCCCAATTAATTCCTCTAACGCACCCGTAGCTTCAAAACTAACAACAGGTAATTTTTCAATAACTTGAGTATCTCCTTTACTAATACGTAAAGCATCTTCTAGACAAAGAGACATTTGTTCCTTACGGGAACTAAAAAAGTTTTGGGCGGTTTTGATATCTTGGGGACGTAATTCTACCCATTCACCATTAATTTCTACTAAAGGACTATTTAATTTTACCAATTTATCAAACTCAATTTTAGAAATTGTTTGTCCACCAATTGCTAATTGCCATTGAAAGTTTAATAAACTTTGTAAACCTAAACGTCCTGATTTTTGTTGAGGACTTTCGGCACTAATTTTTAACCCTAAACGGTTTGCCCACCCTTCCCGATTTGCTAAACTAGGAGGTAAAATTACTCCTAAACCGCTATCTTCAAATCTCCAAATTATAGCTTTGATAAATTCATAAGCTTCTGTAGGAGTCAGGTGGCAAAATTCGGGAGATGCAGTTTCTAAACTTGAAGTAATTATAGGATACAATCGAGAAGCCAAACCCAAACCTCGTAAAAAGGTTTCTTGAGGTTGTTCAATTGTCCGATGTTGATAAACTAATTTATCTACAGGTTGCTGCCAAATTATCGCTGCTTCTATTAAAAATTCCGGGTTATCTACTGCTTGCAGAAAATACTTTAAAGTCCAATTTGGTTCTTGATTTTCTGGAGGAATTAATTGGAAACAAGTTCTAAATAATGCTTTCCCTGTAAGTTGATATTGTAAGGGTAAAGTCCAGGCTTTTAAAGTAGTTTTTAAACGTTCTCCTCCTGCCCCATTAATTGTATTATTTTCGTTATTATTTTCATGAATTAATCCTTTTAACCATTGCTGTAATACGGTAGGTAAAGACATCATGATTCTCGGTTCAAGGGGAGATTGAGAACCAACCATTAACCGCAATTGATGATCTGTAATGTGATTGAGGAATGATAATATTAATTCTTCAGGTAATAATGGTAAATCAATTGCGAGATTTTCGATATTTTGTTGATAGGTTCGACAAGCTAAAGGTATTTTTGAGGCAAATTTTTCTAATCTAGTGACATCTATCGCACTATCTAAAAGTACCTGCCATTTGGCAACTAAATTGCTATCTTTTTTCTCAATATTTGGCAGAAATTTACACCGAGAAATCAAATCTAAATGCCATCTAAAAATATGTACCCAGAAATGAATATCTGCTCCTAATAAAGCTGCTTTACTGTCATTTGGACTCAGAGGTAAAGAGCTAAGAAATTGAATTGCTAATGCTGGAGTAAGACAAAAACCCTCAATTTTCCAAGGATGTAAATATTGTGAAGATGAGTAGTTTATATCAACACCGACAGAATAAACTGGAGAAATTGTTGTTAATTCAGATTTATTACTCTCTACAAAATCAGTTGGTAAAGAAATTATTTGTGAGTGAATAGGTAATTTGATTTCTGTTGTTGGTTGACCTTTAATTCTTTGTTTATTAGTAGTATTTGGCTGAATTAAATTAGCAATTGACAAATTAGATGTTTCTAACCATTCATTTAATTCCCCTGATGTCATAGCCAATGGGTGTAAATAAATTTCAGCAGATACTTCAGTATGCACCTGTGAAGAACGCCAAATTTCCCCCCAAATAAAGAAATAGCTATTTTGATGATTTATTACCCAAGTTCCGTGTAAAATTGCCATGTTTGAATATACTAATTATTTTTTAATTCTTAAGCTGTTGAACATTTAACTTGCATATTGCCTACAAGTAAAACTTTTGTGGGGTGGGCATCCTGCCCGCCCGAATTATGCAACTTAAAGGTTTTTCAGCTTATCTCTATTATCTCGCATTTTGAGTTAAGAGATAAAACTTGTCGGCGATTATAAATCGCTACTACACAAACAAAGTCCACCCAGGTGGACTAACAGAAAAATTAATATTTTTAAACCCATGCAGATGGGTTTTGACTGTGTAGGCGCGACTTCTAGTCGCCCAAGTTTTTAACAACTACTGAGAATTAAAGGATTTTCAGGATTAATACATTCAATGCTATAATCAACAAATAACTACTTGGTATCATATCATGATGATTACTCAAGAATTAGAATGCAAAGAAAACATCTCCCAAGATGTAATATTTCCCCCAAGTGATTTATATAGTGATGAACCGACCGTGGAAACAGAACTACATCTAAGACAAATAATTCTACTTTTCAAATGTCTAGAATGGTTATGGAAAGATAGAAATGATTTCTATGCTGCGGGAAATATCACCATTTACTATAGTCCTAATCAGAAAAAATCTGAATATTTCCGAGGTCCTGATTTCTTTGTGGTCTTGGGAACAGAACGCAAAACCCGGAAAAGTTGGGTGGTTTGGGAAGAAGATGGTAAATATCCTAATTTCATTTTAGAAATTCTCTCACCAACTACAGCAAATACAGATAGAGAATACAAAAAAGAACTTTATCAAAATACTTTCCGCACACCGGATTATTTTTGGTTCGACCCTTATACACTAGAATTTGCAGGTTTTCATTTAGTAGACGGAGAATATCAACCTTTGGAAGAAAATCAGCAAGGACATTTGTGGAGTCGTCAGCTAGGTTTATATTTAGGAATTGATCAAGGACTATTACGGTATTTTACACCAACAGGAGAGCTAGTTCCTACACCTGAAGAAACCGCAGAACAGGAAACTAAAAGAGCAGAAAAAGAAGCGAGAAAATCAGAACGTTTAGCAGCAAAATTGCGGGAATTAAATATAGATCCGGATACAATTTAATCCCGTTGCTGGGTTACTCTGTTGCTTAACTTCAGAGGTTGTTTTAAAAGTCTAAATTCATACTAACTCAGGCGATTCTAAATCGCGGTACATTTTGCACACAGACAAAACTCATGCAGATTATGGTAAAATTGAAATGTACGACTATACTTGTTACCTCTGAGAAGTATGAGCATCTACCCAGATTTTCAAGCACAAGGCTATGATGTTATTAGAGAATTAGGACGCAACCGCGAAGGTGGTAGAATTACTTGGTTAGCAACAAATCTTAACACAAAGCAACCAGAAGTAATCAAACAGTTTTGTTTTGCTCAAGCGGGTGCAAGTTGGTCCGGTTCAGAAGCCCACGCACGAGAAATACAGGTACTTAAAGGATTAAATCATCCTGGTATTCCCAGTTACTTGCATTCCTTTGAAACCTCCGATGGTTTTTGTTTAATTCAAGAGTATATTCATGGTTCTACTTTAGCAGAACCTCGCAGCTTTTCACCAGCAGAAATTAAACAAATTGCAGTTAAGATATTAGAAATTCTGGTATATTTACAAAATCGGATACCGTCGGTAATTCATCGAGATATTAAACCAGAAAACATTTTAGTAGATGAACAAATCAATGTCTATTTAATTGACTTTGGTTTTGCTCGTATTGGTAGTCATGATGTAGCTGGAAGTAGTGTATTTAAAGGAACTCCTGGTTTTATTCCGCCAGAGCAAATGTTTAAACCGACAAATGCTACAGATTTGTATGCTTTGGGTGTAACTTTAATCTGTTTATTGACAGGAATTAAGTCCACAAAAATAGATGAATTACAAGATGCAGATGATCCTTATGTCATTAATTTCCGTCATCTTTTACCCCGGTTGAGTTTGCGGTTTATCGGTTGGTTAGAAAAAATGGTACAACCGAAACAAAAAGACCGATTTACTAATGCAGAAGCAGCTTTAGAATCACTCAAACCCCTTGATGTTATTCGTGTACCAGGGGTTGATTTTAGTGAAACAGTTTTGGAGTTTAAAGCCAATAGGCTGGGGGAAAAATTAAGAAGGGATATTACTATTGAAAATCCCATACCAGATACCTTATTAGAAGGTAAATGGGAAGTTGCACCCCATCCTCAAGACCCTCCCCATACACCAGATCATCATGCTTGGATTTCGGTTAAACCTGCTCAGTTTAGCAGCAATCATATTCGTTTTCAGGTTCAGGTAGATACGAGTAAATTAATGGCAGATAAGCAGTATAAACGTCAATTAATTCTTCATAGTAATGCTTATCCAGCCAGTCATACTTTAACGGTGAAGGTACAAACGGCGGCTTTACCAATTGAGAAGCGAGAAGTACCTTATGCTTGGCTTGCTGGCGTGTTACTAATTTGTACTGTTTTGTCCCTATCTATGGCTTGGTTTATAGCTGTCGCTGGTTTATCGGGGGTAATTGGGGTAGTCATTTCGGTAGTTATAAGGTCAGTTATAGGGTCAGTGATTTGTGCTTTTGGTGGGATGTTCATTGGGCTCATGATTGGCTTTATTCCAGCTATGGTATTTGATAGATATGATCTTACTGATAGCATAACGAGGATTATGACTGGGATTGGGGCTGTTGTTGGGATTCTCGGTGGGGGGGTTTTGGGGTCATACAATGCTGATAGTAAGATTAGCAGTGAGATTGGAATAGGAATTGTAATTTGGATTGTATTTATGATTTTGGCTTTATGGTTGACTTATAGAAATTTGCATGATGAGAACTGGCATAATAAGATTCTGTCTTTACTCTCAGCAGGACTAGGAAGTAGTTTCGGAATAATTTATGGAATAATTTCTATATTTGGATTTCTTAATCCTTACATCTTACTTGCACTAACAGGAACCGGATTACCATTATCGGTCATGCTGCTTTATCCACCCCTAAAAAGACGTAAATTAATTGCTAAATATCGTCAGTCTGAGAAATCTTTAATTAAGCCGTGAAAATGTCAGTCATGTAGGTTGGGTTAAGCGACAGCGCAACCCAACAAAAGATATAATGAAGATGTCTGAATCAGGATATCCAGGATTTAAGGATTTACAGGATGAAGGGATTAATATTTATTGTCTGAATCAGGATATCCAGGATTTAAGGATTTACAGGATGAAGGGATTAAATATTTTTAATGATCACCAAATTCTATTAATCTACCAATTCTGTCAATGATGATAACAAAGCCTGATAGCGTGGCGTATCCCAGGATATATGGAATTCAATTGTTTTCTGAATGAACTATCTTTGAGAAACACACAATTATTTAATTATTCAACTCATCAAAATCCAAATCCATACAAAAATCCTGTAAATCCTTTAATCCTGGACATCCTGATTCAGACAAAAATATTTAATTATTCAACTCATCAAAATCCAAATCTAAACAAAAATCCTGTAAATGCTTTAATCCTGGACATCCTGATGCAGACAAAATATATTGACAAACATAACCAAATTAAATTAACATTGAATTAGATGCTAATTAAAATTACAACCATGATTAACCTTGCTAAAAATATACATTCCCTTGCATGAGAAATATCAAATTATTATCCAACCAGTCATGTAGGTTGGGTTAAGCGACAGCGCAACCCAACAAAAGAATAATATAATGTTGGGTTTTCTCAACCCAACCTAGGTAATGCTATAATCAACAAATAACTACTTGGTATCATATCATGATGATTACTCAAGAATTAGAATGCAAAGAAAACATCTCCCAAGATGTAATATTTCCCCCAAGTGATTTATATAGTGATGAACCGACCGTGGAAACAGAACTACATCTAAGACAAATAATTCTACTTTTCAAATGTCTAGAATGGTTGTGGAAGGATAGAAATGATTTCTATGCTGCGGGAAATCTCACCATTTATTATAGTCCTAATCAGAAAAAATCTGAATATTTTCGAGGTCCTGATTTCTTTGTGGTCTTGGGAACAGAACGCAAAACCCGGAAAAGTTGGGTTGTTTGGGAAGAAGATGGTAAATATCCTAATTTCATTTTAGAAATTCTCTCACCAACTACAGCAAATACAGATAGAGAATACAAAAAAGAACTTTATCAAAATACTTTCCGCACACCTGATTATTTTTGGTTCGACCCTTATACACTAGAATTTGCAGGTTTTCATTTAGTAGACGGAGAATATCAACCTCTAGAAGAAAATCAGCAAGGACATTTGTGGAGTCGTCAGCTAGGTTTATATTTAGGAATTGATCAAGGACTATTACGATATTTTACACCAACAGGAGAGCTAGTTCCCACACCTGAAGAAACCGCAGAAAAAGAAGCGAGAAAATCAGAACGTTTAGCAGCAAAATTGCGGGAATTAAATATAGATCCTGATACCATTTAATCCTGTATTTAAGTATTGGTGAAAATGTAGAAGAACTAATATTAGTTGCTTTGGCTTCAGAAGACAATGAATATCAAGATAGAATAATTTATTTACCCCTACCATAAAAATAACTCAATTGGTAATATAGCTTGGGTTTACCATTCCTTTTTTGGGAATTACCATACAGTTAATTACATCTTAATTGATTGATGAACTATAATAAAATCCTTCTGAAAAAGATAACTTAGATGACAAACCCAGATATAAAGCCCACTGTACAGCTAACTTAGGAAATTTTGTTTTATGTTTGTTCATGACACAAGCCGTCTAGACTGCATAAATGTTAGGATTGCCACAGAGTGAGAAACGCGTAAGAGAAGGAAAAAAAACTGAATGGCAGAATTTGAAAAGTCAATATCCTTTGATGGACGGGATATTCGACTGACGGTTGGCCTACTAGCCCCCCAAGCAGGTGGGTCGGTTTTGATACAATCAGGGGATACAACTGTTTTAGTGACAGCCACAAGGTCAGCAGCCAGGGAAGGTGTTGATTTTTTGCCACTGACGGTAGATTATGAAGAAAGACTGTATGCGGCGGGAAGAATCCCCGGAGGAATTATGCGCCGGGAAGGTCGTCCACCGGAAAAGGCAATTCTTACCAGTCGTCTGATTGACCGCCCGCTGCGTCCCTTATTCCCTTCCTGGTTACGGGATGATTTGCAAGTTGTGGCCTTAACTATGTCCATGGATGAACAAGTCCCTCCCGATGTGTTAGCAGTGACAGGTGCTTCAATTGCTACCCTCATTGCCCAAATTCCATTTAATGGACCAATGGCCGCTGTGCGAGTAGGTTTAGTGGGTGATGATTTTATTATTAACCCAACCTACGCAGAAATTGAAGCGGGAGATTTGGATTTAGTCGTGGCTGGTTCACCAGATGGGGTGATCATGGTGGAAGCCGGTGCAAATCAATTGCCAGAGCGAGATATTATTGAAGCGATTGATTTTGGCTATGAAGCTGTACGGGATTTAATTCAAGCCCAATTAGATTTCCTGGATGAATTAGGTTTAAAACTTGTGCAAGAAGCACCACCCGAACCAGATCAGACCTTAGAAAATTATATCCGCGATCGCGCTAATCAAGAGATTAAGAAAATATTAGCGCAATTTGAGTTAACTAAAACTGATCGTGATATTGCCTTAGATGCAGTTAAGGATAGTATATCTGATGAAATCAAAGCTTTATCAGAAGAAGACCCCATTCGCATCGCCGCAACAGCAGACTCCAACGCCCTTGGTAATACCTTTAAAAGCATTACCAAATACTTCATGCGCCGTCAAATTATCGAAGATAATGTGCGCGTTGATGGGCGTAAACTTGATGAAGTCCGTCCCATATCTTGTCGAGTTGGTATAATACCCAAACGGGTACATGGTAGTGGTTTATTTAACCGGGGACTGACTCAGGTATTATCAATGTGTACCCTTGGTACTCCTGGAGACGCTCAAAATCTTAACGATGACTTGCAACTAGACCAAGCTAAACGTTATCTGCATCACTATAACTTCCCACCCTTCTCCGTCGGCGAAACCAAACCCTTACGCGCCCCCGGTAGAAGAGAAATCGGACATGGTGCATTAGCGGAAAGAGCATTGTTGCCTGTATTGCCACCTAAAGATAAATTTCCCTACGTAATTCGCGTAGTTTCCGAGGTGCTTTCTTCCAACGGTTCTACTTCCATGGGTTCAGTTTGCGGTTCTAGTTTATCCTTGATGGATGCTGGTGTACCAATTACTAAACCCGTCAGCGGTGCGGCCATGGGCTTGATCAAGGAAGGAGACGAAGTGCGAATCCTTACCGATATTCAGGGCATTGAAGACTTTTTAGGTGATATGGACTTCAAAGTTGCCGGTACTGATACTGGGATTACCGCTTTGCAAATGGATATGAAAATATCCGGGTTGTCTTTAGAAGTCATCGCCGACGCTGTCCACCAAGCCAAACCAGCGCGGTTGCACATTCTGGAAAAAATGCTCCAGACTATTGACACCCCCAGAGAAGAAACTTCACCCTATGCCCCCCGCCTGTTGACAATTAAGATCGATCCTGACATGATTGGTCTAGTCATTGGACCTGGTGGTAAAACCATTAAGGGCATCACTGAAGAAACTGGTGCAAAAATTGACATCCAAGATGATGGTACTGTCACTATTTCCGCAGTTGATGAAAATAGGGCTAAGAAAGCGCGGAACATTGTTCAAGGCATGACTCGTAAACTCCATGAAGGTGATGTTTATATCGGTCGTGTGACCCGGATTATACCTATTGGTGCTTTTGTAGAATTTTTGCCCGGAAAAGAAGGCATGATTCACATTTCTCAACTTGCTGACTACCGCGTTGGTAAAGTTGAAGATGAAGTCGCTGTTGGTGATGAGGTGATTGTCAAAGTGCGAGAAATTGACAATAAAGGTCGAATTAACCTCACACGCTTGGGTATTCACCCAGATCAAGCAGCAGCAGCACGAGAAGCAGCAGCGGTAAACCATTAAATCCTCTGTTGGATTTTAGATTTTAGATTACGGATGAATCACAAATCTAAAATCCGCGATGCCTTGCTAGTAGGCATCGCTGTCGTGTTTTTTTAAGCTGTTACGCGGCTAGATTGTACAATCCTAATATGGCTAAATCTTGTGGTGCGGGCTTCCTGCCCGCTATAATTATACAAATTAAATGCAGTACAGCTTATCATTTCTAATACTCTAAAGCTCTTTTTTATCTAACCACAGAGGCACAGAGGACACAGAGGGAAGAAAAAATGCTCAACTAAATTTTATTGGTTTATAATTCTGATTTTTGATTTTTGAACTAATTTGATGACTTTGTTTCTGCTATCTGGAAAATTATCTCCGCTAATGTCTGTAATAATTCTTGCTCATTATAAGGCTTGGAAAAATAAGCTTTTGCCCCTAATTTCATCGCTAATTGACGGTGTTTATTACTACTGCGAGATGTCAGCATAATTACAGGAATATCTCTCAAGTCTCTATTAGCATTAATTCGCTCTAAAAAGCTATAACCATCCATCCTGGGCATTTCAATGTCGCAAATTACCCCTTGGACTTGTAACCCATTTTCTAGCTTTTCTAAGCCATCTTGACCATCTTTTGCTTGTTCTACTTGATACCCACCTTTCTCTAGGGTTAGGGCTAAGTACCGACGCACATTAATGGAGTCATCCACAATCAAAATTTTCCCTTTTTGACGAGGGGGTTTAGTTGAAATTGCTACTTTTGAGGGTTTTAAGAAAGCAGTTTGTAATCTTGTTGTCGGTAACTTACGACTCAGATGGGGAAGTTCACAATTAGTAATCCATAACACTAAATCATTAGTATTAACTAGGGGAACTACCCGACCATCACCCAGAATTGTACAGTTATTAAAACCGCTCGGTAGAGGAATATTACCTTCTACTTGACGAATAGCTACTTCCTGTTCACCCCAGCAGCGTTCTACCTGCACTGCAATCTGTTGATTGTCATGTTTGACTATTAATACACTTATAGCATTAATTATGGGCGGAGTTTCTAATTCTAGATTATTGGAGCGGGGGCAATTAAACTCAAAGTAACTATTTAAACGCAGTAATGGTAATTGCGTATCTTGCCATTTAATCAATTCTTTACCATCCTGGAGAAAGATTGGCTGATTTTCTAGTAAGAAAATTTCCTCTATGACATCTGTATAAAATGCTAAGAGTAGTCCATCGCTCTCTACTAATAAGATTCGCGCTACTGATAAGGTAAATGGTACTGATAAAGTAACTGTCGTCCCCAATCCTTTTTGAGTATCAACGTTTACATCTCCTCGCGCTAATTTGAGGTTATTACGCACTACATCCATTCCCACCCCCCGACCAGATAAAGCTGTTACCTGTTCTGAGGTACTAAACCCTGGTTCAAAAATCAATGATAGTAGTTCCTCATTACTCGCACTCGCTAATAAAGAATCATCTAAACCCATTTTTAAAGCGCGGTGACGAATTTTGTCTAAAGAAATACCTTGACCATCATCACGGATAGTAATCATCGTCCGATTACTATGGTAAAATGCCTTTATTTCAATCAACCCTTGTTCAGGTTTTCCTTGAATTTTACGGGTAACAGGATCTTCGATTCCGTGATCAAAAGCATTGCGTAATAAGTGCATTAAAGGCTCATTTAATGCTTCCAAAATGCTCCTTTCAATTAAAGTATTACCACCTTCAATTCTTAACTGCACATTTTTTCCATACTCCACATTCAAATCTCTAATGGCTCTAGGAAAACGCTCGACTAAATCTGAGAAAGGACGCATTCTCATCTGGGTTAATTGTCTTTGCAATTGTTTAGAAGTTTTATTCAGTTTTCTCGCTATTTGGTCTGTATCATCAACACTTAATTGAATATCACTTGTAACTTCTGCAACTTGCACAATAGTTTCCATGACATCCTGAGATAAGACATCTAATTTCTGATAGTAATCTTGTTCTAAAAAGTGGTTTTCTGCTTCTTGATTATGATGATTTATCAGATGATTATGAGTCATAATTTTTCCATAAGCCGTCCGCAGTTCTTGATTTTCTTGATCAAGAATTTGCACTCGCTGATTTAGACTACGAACCAATTTACGTAATCTTTCCATTTGCACATTCAACCCATTTTTTTGAATAATAATTTCTCCAAATAAATCATGAATTTTTTCTAAGTGTTTCCCTGAAATTCTCACGGTATTTTCATGATTTTCACGTTCTTTATGAGGTAAATTAATATCTCCTTTGCGCTGTTCATTAGATTTATAATCTATATCTAAGAGCGGATTTTTTGAATCCAAAACCCTATCAAAATCAGCAAATTCGACGGCGTTAATTTCTGGAGGTAGTTCTATATCTGCTAATAATTGCCAATCATAACTAACAGTTTTTGATTGATTTACTAAATTATCTTGGGGATTTGATGATAGGTCTTTATGACTATCAACATTATCAGTAATAAACTCACAAAAGTCAATTTTTATTGGTAAATTATTCCCTTGATTACTTAATACTAAAGCTTGAGACTTTCTCCATGATTCTAAAGCTAAATTAGCAATTTCTACACAGCGATGAGGATAGGTTTCTAAGTAATTAATCACTGATTCACATAGTTGGGTAAATGCTTTTAACTGGAGCATTTCTCCTAAGCCACCTAACTCAGTGGCCATGATTAGTAATTCGGATCTTAATCCTGGTTTATGACTATTTTTTAATCGAGATTCTAGAATTTTTAAATATTCTTCAACTTCAGTTTCAAACAACAAAGGGATAAGTTGATTATCTTCTGATGATAGTTCTGATGATAGTAATGTTGTAATATTCTCTGGAGACGGCTCACCTAAACGCTCATAGAGTTGATCAAAAATTGGGTAACAAGATTCTCTTAACCGACTATGATCTAAATTGTTACCCTTTGAAAGTAATTCAACAATGCGTCGTAACCAATCAACACCAGATAGCAATAAACTTTGTAAATTGGTATCGAGTTCTAGAGAATTTTTCTCAGTCTTTAAAACTTTAAAAGCATCTTCTAGACGGTGAGCTAAATCACTTAATACACTAAATCCCATCATGGCCGCCCCACCTTTAATAGAATGAGCGGCTCGCATTGCAGCATTAATTTTTTCTAATTCCATGCGGTTGCTGCTGTCAATTCCCAACAATATCCCTTCTAAAATGTTGAGATAATCAGTTGCTTCTTCCAAAAATTGCATCTGGATTTCCAATTCTTTATCTTTGGTCATTAGTTATTATTCCTTAGTCATTAGTTATTAATTTCAAAATCAGGATATCAATTAGCTTTAAAAGTCTCAACAGTCTCTTTTAACTGCTGAGAAATATCTACTGCTTTTTGCAAAGATTGAGAAATTTGGCGGTAATTATCACGGTTAAATGTTGATATATTGGTAATATCCTTAACAGTTTGAATAACAATTTCTGATGTTTGTATTTGAGATGTAGTAGCACTTAAAATTGACTGCACTAAGGTATCTATTTGCCCTGATACATTAACAATTTGCTGTAAGCTTTCCTTGGCATTTTTGAGAATATGGCTACTTTCAACCACTTGATTAGTTCCTGTTGTCATCCCTTGTATTATTTCACCAGTTTCTCGTTGAATTTTAGCAATTATTTCCTCAGTTTCTTGGGTTGCAGTTGCAATTCTAGCGGCTAATTCTCCTACTTCCTCCGCTACTACAGCGAAACCTTGACCCTCTTCCCCGGCTCTTGCCGCTTCAATTCCGGCATTAATTGCTAATAAATTAGTTTGCATAGCAATTTGATTAATTACAGAAACTACACGAGAAATCTGTTGAGAAGATTCTCCTAAGCGTTTTACTTTTTTAACTATTTCCGAAACTGTTTCTTGGACTAAAAAAATGTTTTGCAATGTTAAATCCATTGCTGCTCCAGTTTCCGTAGCTGCATAGTTAGCATTGTTAATAATTGTGACAGCTTGCTGTGCTATATTAGCTATAGATTGAATAGCAATAGTCATATTATCAATTGTTTCTAAGCTACGGTTATTTTGTTCAGATTCTATAACTGCTTCTGTGGTTAATTTTTGAAGAAATACATTTATTTCATCAACAGCTTGTTGAATTTGGTTCACAATATGCTGAAGATTATTTGGCAAATCCTGCCGTTCTCCAGTGTCTTGATCATTGTTTAATCTACTATTTGCTTTTAACTTTTTTATCTCTATATTCTCCCGGACTAACCAACCTACAAATAATGTCATCATTAACCCAACTGCCGAGGTTGTAATAGCAATTAATAGTAAAAATTCCTTTTGTGGCTTAAAGGCGATCGCTGTATCTTTAGCAACAATTAACCACCAGTTGATATCTGGTGAATCTGATAATTTTCTCAATGGTACATAAGTAATTAGTTGCTGATTTTGCTGATTTTGGGAAACTTCTGTAAATGTCTGAATATCTTTAGCACCTAAAACCTTAGCTAAACTAGGATAAATATCCTGAGTATCTTCACCAAATAAATTTTGATTAGTTCCTATCAAAATTCTCCCTTTTTCATCTAAAAAATAATATTCCTGGCTATCACTATCATCTGTATGACTTTTGACTAATTTTTCTAAAAATTTTAAAGGTGTACGGGTTCTGACTATACCAATAGTATTACCCTTGACTCTATCTTTAATTGGTGCAGCTACATAAATCACCGCGCCTATATTTTTAACTATTTCTGGTTGACTAATAATAGGGGTATCTTGTTTAATTACCTCTTGGAAATAGATCAGTTTTTTTTCTGGACTTAGAGATTCTCCTCCTGATTTCATAATCACTTTTCCATTGAGATCAAATACAGCCACGCTATCATAAACCTTACCAGTTTTTCTCAAGCTATCTAAGGCTTCTTGTGTTTTTATATTAATTATGCTGATATCAATTTTGTCTTTTTTGCTAGATTTTTCTGTTTTTGCGTTACTAGAATCACTTAATAATTTTATATTAGACAATCCCTGAATATCTTCATAGCGTTTTCCCATAAAACTATTAACCTCATCACTTAAGCTCATTGCCTTAGTTTCTTGGGATATAATAATTTGTTTAGTAATCAACTTGCTACCAAAAATATAAGCTATCGCCCCAATTCCCAATATCGGTAAAGTCCCAATAACTAAAGATAAAATGATGGCTTTTATACTCAATTTAAATTCGCGTAAATATTTCAATTTCAATCCATGATCCAAATTCGGCGCGTAACTAGAATTTTCTCCCTGACTATCAATAACTTTGGCTGGAGAAATTAAAGGTGCTTTATTTTGAGAATCACCGCTTTTTCTGATTTCATTTTTCTTCAACATACTATCCTCACACTAAATCCATAAAACAAAAACATTTAAACCCGATTTTCTAGGCATTAAGCATTAATTTTAGTCAACACAGAGAATAGCCGACTCTAAAATATGTACAGCATCCAATACTAATAATATTTCTTCTTGTTCCACTACACAACCACATAAATAAGGTACTAAACTAGATGCTACTTGTCCCACAGGAGAACGAATATCATCAGCAATAAACTTAGTTGTTCCTTGAATTTCTTGGACAACTAAACCTAGAATCATTGATTCTATTTGAATAACAATGATATTATATTGATGTAACTGATGATCAAGGTATTCTAAATTAAACATTTTCGGTAAATCAACTACCCAAATTATATGACTGCGCCAATTCATCAATCCTAATATACAAGCAGGCATATTGGGAATAGCTGTCACCGATGTCATGGGTACAATAATTGCCTCTTGGGTATGAGCAATGGATAAAATAGCGCCCGTTTGTTGATTGAGTTGAAATTTAAGATAGCCATTTTCACTACTGTTATATATGGCTTGATGGTTAAAATCAAGTTGCAATTTTTTCATGGCTGGAGCGAGGATTATTAAAATTAATTTATTTTGGTTTTATAAGATAATTCCAAGTTGCAAAATCAATATTTTTTCAAATCACGTCTAAAAGGATGTTTCTCAAGTAGAAATTAATACAATTTTTAGCAATTAGAAACCGCTTCTACGCAGGTTAAAGATACTGATTTTTAATTATTCCATACAGGTAGATTTAGTTTGTGTACTAGCCTTCGCTCTTGTCGTGGCAAAGCCTTATAGATTCGCCCAATACTTTTAAAACATCTTCTAAATACACTTGAATTTTAAATTACCCAGATTGTAGACTCAAACACTTGTGATCTGCTGATGGATATTTGAGCAAACTCTTGTGGGGTGAGAATCTTGCCTGCTTTAATTTGAAATAAATTTGAAATACAGTATATTGCAAGTGAATGAGGCAGAAGTTTGAATCACAAAGCCTTGCAGCTACATGGTTTGATTGCTGACCGCTAACTGCTGATAGCTGCTGTAAATCTGACAGAAAACTCAGTGAATTATTTTACCACTATTCCTGCCAAAAATTGCCAGAAAAATTAGCATCAAAAAATATAATAACTGTGTGATTACCAATTCCATAAATCGGAGCGGCGGGATTCGAACCCACGACCTCCACTACCCCAAAGTGGCGCGCTACCAAGCTGCGCTACGCCCCGTAACTATAAACCTAAAATTTTTAGACTTTTGGAGTGGGGATTATACCAAATTTGAGAGTCTAAAAACTAATTAAGTCACTCTAACGAGTCTATCATAAGGTTAAGGAAAATGGCAAGGGGTTTTTCAAAAAACTTTTAGCATTCCTATTGCTTGCAACAAACCAGACACGGCAGCAGCTTCCCATTTACCCTCTGTACCCCGTCCTGTATTCAGGATAAAGCGGAGATTGTAGGACTGGGGATAACCTTCCACCTCCATCCATAATAAATCACTTTCCGCCTCACAGGCAATTTTTTCTTCCTCCATTAATTCTATAGCTAGATGCTTCATAGTATCTGCAAGCTGATGCAAAAGGCGACAAAATTCATTTAATTCCGCTTCTGTTAATTCAATCGCCCAATCTTCTGTACCAACTAATCCTTTGAATTGTAGTGCATCTGGGTTCCAACCTAAGCGCCAACCCGTACCACTTTTGATAACTCGTTCCATAACTACATAAACTACATATTTTGAAACTACTACTATTGTTGATCAGTCTGTTGCAATCTGTTAATTAACCCAAATCTCAAATCTCAAATCCAAAATGCTATAATTTTGTAGCGATCGCGTTAGAATCTTGGCCAAACTATTTAATCGACGTTCCTATTCGCACACTTTGCGGTTAAGATAGTATATTCGTTCTATTAAAACTCCCGTCCCAGCAATTTTGAAAAATCCTATACTTTAGAGGCAAGAATGGCAGCTAATACCGAGACTTCTGGCAAGCAAAAAGCGTTAAATATCGTACTTGGACAAATTGAGCGTAGCTTCGGTAAAGGAGCAATCATGCGCCTGGGTGATGCTACCCGCATGAAGGTAGAAACAATATCTACCGGTGCGCTTACCCTAGATTTAGCCTTGGGAGGAGGTTTACCCAAAGGACGGATAATTGAGATTTACGGACCAGAAAGTTCTGGTAAAACTACCGTTGCTCTCCATGCTTTGGCAGAAGTCCAGAGAAATGGGGGTATTGCGGCATTTGTAGACGCTGAACACGCCCTAGATCCAACTTACGCAGCCGCATTGGGTGTAGATATTGAAAACTTGCTTGTTTCCCAACCAGACACCGGCGAATCAGCATTAGAAATAGTTGATCAACTTGTGCGTTCTGCCGCTGTTGATATTGTCATTATTGACTCCGTAGCTGCCCTAGTCCCCCGCGCTGAAATTGAAGGGGATATGGGTGATATTCACGTGGGTTTACAAGCTCGCTTAATGAGCCAAGCCTTACGTAAGATAACAGGTAATATTGGTAAATCTGGATGCACAGTTATTTTCATTAACCAGTTGCGGCAAAAAATCGGTGTCACCTATGGTAGTCCAGAAACCACAACGGGTGGTAATGCGCTGAAATTTTACGCTTCTGTACGCTTGGATATTCGCAGAATTCAAACCTTAAAAAAAGGTACGGATGAATTTGGCAACCGCGTGAAAGTGAAAGTAGCTAAAAATAAAGTTGCACCACCTTTCAGAATTGCCGAATTTGATATTATCTTTGGTAAAGGGATTTCTACCCTGGGTTGTTTAGTAGATATAGCCGAAGAAACTGGAGTTCTTTTGCGTAAAGGTGCTTGGTATAGCTACAATGGTGAAAACATTTCCCAAGGTAGAGATAACGCCATTAAATACTTAGAAGAAAAACCAGACTTTGTAGCCAAAGTTAAAGAACAAGTTCTGGAAAAACTAGATAAAGGTGCAGTAGTTTCTGCTAATTCTGTCACCCAACCCCATGACATTGAAGAGGAAGAAGAAATTGACTTAGAAGAATAGACAAAAAATAGAGATGTTACTACTAACATCTCTAAAGTAAAAATCTTCTCAAACTCTTGTTATGCGCGTCTGTAGCGCCTCTACGTCAAAAAAATTCTTTACTTTATCAAAGCCCAATTTTTAATCACACTCACTAATTCACTAGGATGATGAATTAAAAAATCTGGGTTTTGTTTACCTAGTGCTTCAGAAGAATTAAACCCCCAACTGACCGCAATTACCTTGATATTCGCCTTCTTAGCAGATTCCACATCTCTAGTTTCATCTCCTACATAAATCACTGACTCTGGTTTAAACTGTTTTTGACGCAAGACATTATTAATAATTGTGGTTTTGCCAAAAATAGTTACTCCTGAATAAATAAAATCAAACAAGTGATCCAACTTATGACACTTGAGAAATTCATGCACATTGTCTTGAGAGTTAGAAGTAATAATTCCCAAGTGATAACCTTGCTCATGAAGTTCTACTAATGCGGCTTTAATTCCATTAATAAGTTGCAATTCGTGGATTTTATGCTTTAATTCTCCTTTTACTTTTTTGACAAGAAAAGGGATTTTGAATAGTGAAACACCGGAATATTTGATAATCTCTCTGGCTGGTAAGTTTCTGAGTAGTGCTAATTCTTGGGAATTGATCGGAATATATCCAAATTCCCCGGCTAAACGATTGGCAATAGTTACAAGAGCATCTACTGTATCAGCAATCGTCCCATCAAAATCAAAAATTATTACTTTCTGGGTCATTATTATGCTTGGATACGTCAAGATTAGCGCGAGCATTACGTCGTAGCATTTCTGGTTTAATGCGCCGCAAGGCTGATGCTGTGAATCTTTTATCCCACTCCTCATCTGATATTTGTGCCAATTCTACCAGCTTGGGGTGCAAATTTTGAGGATAAGGATGAAAATCAGTTACATCAGTCACTTGAGCAAACCGTTGATTCCAAGGACAAACATCTTGACAAATATCGCAACCTGCTACCCATCCTTGTAAATGAGGTTTAATGTCTGCTGGTAGCTCTTGATCCCGATTCTCTATGGTGTGATAGGCAATGCAGCGATTAGCGTCTATCACAAAGGGTTCAGTAATTGCACCTGTGGGACAAGCTTGTAAACAACGAGTACAAGTCCCGCAATGTTGCGTACTCGGTTGATCTTTTTCTAACTCTAGATTAGTTAATACTTCTCCTAAAAACACCCAAGAACCATATTTCCTGGTAATAACATTACCATTTTTAGCAATCCAACCAATCCCAGCTTTTTCAGCCCAAAGTTTATCTTGGATTGGTCCTGTATCTGCATAATAACGCGCTTTTATATCCGTACCCAGAGATTCTAGCCAACTAGCCAATTCCTTCAGCTTTTTGTGCATGACTCTATGATAATCCCGACCCCAGCCATAGCGAGAAATTTTCCCATATTCATCCCCCTGGGGACGTGCCTGGGGAGTATAGTAATTCAATGCTACAGATACAAGCGATTTCACTTCCGGCATAACTAAACTAATATTCTCACGCCGGGGATTTTTCATCCATTCCATATCAGCGTGATAACCCATTTTTAGCCAATCTCTCAATTTTTGTATTTCTGTCGCTTCTAAATCAGCCACAGCAGCAATTCCCACCTCATGAAATCCCAACTCTTTGGCCTTTGCTTTCACCACTATGCTGTTAATTGATGTACATTCATTCATTTTTCTTATGGGAAATTTAGCAAAGACAAAAGGGATGATCAGTATATTATCAGGCCAGGCTATGATCCCCTAGTTTACTATTCCTGATTACACATATATGTAAATTTTATTTGCAATTTGTTAAGAAATAATGCAATATGGGATGGAAGAGGTCAAGCAACCCAGAGTGATTAACCTCCTGACTTAATTCATAGACCTTGGAGAAATTATGACATTCACCTCTGATTCAGCTTCAACCAGATTTTCTGGAACTTTCAATTATCAAACCACCGACGCTATCCCCGCGACCATTGCTGTATTCAAAGCTCTGAGCATAGATGATCAACTGGCAGTTCTTTGGTATGCCTACACAGAAATGGGTCGCTCTATTACACCGGCAGCTACAGGTGCAGCGCGTCTGCAACTGGCAGAAGGTCTTTTAAATCAAATTAAACAAATGTCCCACCCAGAGCAGTTAGAAGTCATGCGCGACTTGGCTGCTCAAAGGAATACCCCCATTTCCCGCGCCTATGGTATTCTCAGCGTCAACACCAAGTTGGCCTTCTGGTACGAATTATCAGAATTAATGGTGAAAGGCTTTGTTATTCCCGTACCAGCCGGTTATCAACTGTCCCGCGACGGTTCACGAGTTTTAGAAACCTTAAAAGAATTAGATTTTGGTCAACAAATTACTGTTTTGCGGAAAGTAGTCTCAGATATGGGTGTAGACCCCTTAGCTGATTAGATTTTGGATTTTAGATTTTGGATTTTAGATTTTGGATTTTAGATTTTGGATTTTAGATTTTGGATTTTAGATTTTAAATTCCCCTCAAAGGATTTAACAATTTCTATATCCTCATAGCCTCAATATTTGACCATTTTAGAAGTTACGCAACTGTCACAATAATATCCATAAATAGTCAGTTGCGTAATATCACTTTTTTTAGCATAAACCCATTTTTTTAATCTTGTATTTCTTTATTCCCGTCCTTCTAGCCTTTGCGGTTTATTTCTAATCCAAAATAATACAGGTAAATATATATATGACCGTTGCTAAATTCTCACCACCAGGAGAAATTCAGATTTCAGGAGTCACAGAAACAACAATTTTAAATTACTTTACTACTTTAAATGCCGGGGAATTTACACAAACCGCTGCGTTATTTGCGGAGGATGGTCTTATTTACCCACCATTTGAATGTGCTATTATCGGACAAGATGCGATCGCTACTTATCTTGACAAAGAAGCGCAAGATATCAAAGCCTACCCGCAACAGGGAATGAGTGAGAATTTACCAGATCATTATACTCAAATTCAGGTGACTGGTAAAGCGGAAACTTCCTGGTGTGGTGTAAATGTCCTGTGGTTATTCATTCTCAACCAAAATAAACAAATCACTGAAGCTAAAATCAAGCTTTTAGCCTCACCCCAAGATTTGCTGTGCTTACGGCCACCCGATAAAGAATATACAGTTGATCCCGTTTAGCCTTTAGCAGCAGTAGCTTGAGCTAAAGAACGGAATAGCAATTTTCTACCTAGTTCGATATCAGACGGTGAACACTGCCAATCTGGATGTGCTGTCATTAACAAGCTATCCAAAGTTTCCTGATCAAAAAGATGCCATACAGCAGCATCATTAATTTTTGATTCTAGAGCATAGCAGTTAGGAGAAATACAGTGAATTATACAAACGCTGGAAATTCTCGCCAAACCCATAATTTCGCCAGGTTGGAGAGAGCGAAATTGACGTATAACTTGTTTAAATTCAGTTATAGAAGATACTAAGAGTCCGGGGATAGACACTGTTGCTTTTTTATCTCCATTCACCGCAATCCAGTAATGACGACTAGGATCAATTCCTTCTAACCAAGGTGATTCATCATCTAGACGATAGCGGGGTGATAGGCAAAATAAAGCTTCCATAGTTGAAATTCTATTAAATTAGGGATTTTTATGTTTAGTAACCAAATAATCGGGATCATCTGCAAGCAGCCCTATATTTACAGTATTTAATAAGTTATACTGATATGTCAAATAAATTTAGCAAAAGTTATTAATTAACTTAATATTTCTTAATCATTAATTTAATCATCAACATTTATCTGCGAGCTACGCGCACTAGTAGAAATAAACCCGTTCCTAATCCAAATAAATTGGGTAGCCATGCACCGATTACAGGAGAAAGAATACCAGCCTGTGCTAAAGCTCCAGAAACAGATAATAGTAGGTAATAACTGAAAATGACAATGACACTAATACCAAAACTTGTTCCTCGTCCAGTACGTTGAGGTATACTACCCATAACTGAGCCAACTAAACCAAAAATCACACAAACAAAGGGAAAAGCGATTTTTTGTTGAATTCGCACTTGTAATTTGCGAATTTTTTGATCATTACCTCCCAAACGTTCGATTTCTAATTGTTCTAAAGCTTGAGAAATATTCATTTCCCCATAATCCCGGTTATTTTCTGCTAAAGTTAAAGGTGTGCGAGGTAGTTGTAATTGCTGATGTTCAAATCGTAAAATATTTCGATAGGATCGATCAGTTGCCACTAAATAAATAGTCCCATTATAAAAATCCCAAACTTGTTTTTTACCGTTCCATTTAGCTGATTCAGAAACGACAATTTGATTAACTTCCCCGCGAGAACGGTCTATAATTGTTAAACCCTTCATTTGTTTACCATCAAACTGATCAGCATAAAATAAGCGAGAAAGTATTTTATTTTTGCTCCCATTTGGTTCATTAATTTCTCGATATTCAGGATAATAAATATTTTGTTGTTTAAAAGAAGGTTGATCTGATTTCAGTGCTGCTTCTAGAGTAACAGTAGCTCGATAATTTGCGGCTGGAGCAATTTGTTCATTAAATATATAAGTCATGATCGTAACTGCAAAACTTAACACTACAGCAGTTAAAACCATCCGATAAACACTAACACCACAGCCACGTAATGCAATTAATTCACTTTCGCTGGAAAGACGACTATAAGTCATTAAAGTAGCTAACAAAGTCGACATGGGAAAAGAATAAACCATGACATAAGGTAGCTTTAATAAGAAAACTTCTAAAGCGATGTTAAGTGGTAAACCAGATTCTACAACTTTTCTTAATAATTCAAATAAACTATCAATTGCTAAAACTACAGAAGTAAATGCACCGACACCAAATAAAAATGGTGGCAGTAATTGGAGCGCCAAATAGCGATCCATGATAGAAAAGGAAAATAGGGAGATGAAATGAGAGAATGGTTTAAATTGTTTAGATGTCATGATTATGTTTCGCGCAAAGGAGCAAAGGCGCAAAGTTTAAAATTTTGATAGCTGGGGTGGTGTAGCCATATTTGGCAATTTTATATTTTAATTTATATTATTTCCTGCTCTCCCAAAGTACAGATTTATCTATGGTTAATTGATTATTCCTGTATTTGAGGGAGTATAGAAATACTATAGAAACGGTTATAAATTAATTTAAACAATTTAAACAATTTAAACAGAGAAATTATCACCTAAATAGTATTGTCGCACCAAAGGATTATTATAGAGTTCATCCGCATGACCAAAGGCGAGAATTTGTCCCTCGCGCATGATATAAGCACGGTTTGTAATGGACAGGGTTTCACGGACATTATGATCTGTGATTAATACACCCATACCACGTTCGCGTAATTGACCGACAATTTCCTGAATTTCAGACACAGCAATGGGGTCAACTCCCGCAAAGGGTTCATCTAAAAAGAGGAATTTAGGTCCATCTTTACCCGCAGCCAAAGCTCTAGCTAATTCTGTGCGTCGTCGTTCACCTCCAGAAAGTTGAATACCTTTACTATCGGCCACTTTTTCTAAGCGAAACTCCCGCAATAAAATATGTAATCTTTTTCCCCATTCTCTTCTAGGAACTTGAGTTTGTTCAAATACTAGGAGAATATTTTCTTGCACTGAAAGATGACGAAATACACTTGGTTCTTGAGCTAAATAGCCAATACCTAATCTAGCCCTTTTGTGCATGGGAAGATCAGTAATATCAAAATTATCTAACCACACTTTACCATGATTAGGTTTTTCTAAACCTGTAGCAATATAAAATGTTGTTGTTTTTCCAGCACCATTGGGACCGAGTAAACCGACAACTTCTCCTTGGTTAACAGCAAGGCTAACATGATTAACAATTAATCGTTTACCGTAGGATTTGTAGATATTCTCTAAAACAATTTTCACGCTTCAGCTTTTCCCTGATAGTAAATGCTAATTAGAACGCTTTAGGGATGGGGTTTTTGGGGCTGGTTTAGTAGTTTGTCTAGTTGGGGAGTCCTCTATCATGTAGATTGATTCTACCTGACGATTAGACTGGGGTAAGGCGATAAATTTACCTTCGTCAATTAGATAGGTGACTTTTTCCGCACGAATACTATTAGTACCTTGTTGTAGGATATACACATTACCACTGAAATCAATCCGTCTTTCCTTGCTAAAGTATTGTGCTTGAGCGGAAGTAGCTTGAATTTGACGAGCCGGATACAGCATTTGCACATTACCACGGGCAGTAATTACTTGGGTTTTCGCGTCATATTCCTGGACATCAGAGCGGATAGTCAAAGGACGATTGCCCCCAGGTTGGGCTATAGCAGGTTGGATTTGGGTAGACAATGCCACCGTACCCACAAAGGAAATTGGCAGCAATAAAGCCAACCCTAAGCGGCTTATCTGTGATTTTAGCAATTGATAAGAAGGTATCATAAAAGTCAAGGAATAGGGAATAGGGAATCAAATATGAGTTCTATAGCAAAAACGGACGGTGGTTTTAAATTTTAGTTTCGCTTTGAAAATGTCTGATCAAAACTGGCAAGAATTTGTTAGTTAATTGTTACTAAGTTATTGATTTTTACATATCTATGTACTTGCAATAAATTATTAAATCATACTTATACAAGTCATGATTTAGACATTAATTGACCGCGACTGGCATATTACTTAAGTGCGTCAAGTGCCAAAAATTTGTTAATTATTACCATTACCGAATTATTGAAGACGCACCCTACAGGAGATGATTAAAGGATTAAATCATGCAAATCATCCAAATCATAGTTTAGACACTAATCATGACTCAGAGAAATGCTGGGTAAAAGCCAAATTTGATTTTCTACCAATTCAGTATTTGCCAATGTTTCTAAACTTTCCTGTTGTAGTATTGTTAATAAATCTACACTTTGGGTAAATAACTCTTCCACATTAATACCGCCGTAGCTAGGTAGATAACGCCTAAGACGATTACTACCTTCTCCTAAAAGAATCATTGCCCCTCGTCGGTTACAATTACCCAGATGATAGAGTCCTACAGCGATTTGGAGAATACCTTGATAAAAAGTTTTATCTGGTTCGAGACTATCGATCCAGATTGCTTCTAGAATGTCATGACAGGCATAGAACTCTCCCGCATTGAACTGTTCTATACCATGCCAAAACTCGTCAGGCATGGTTTCATTCATCCCATACTATCCCGAACTTCTTTAATAGTTGCCATGGATATTTCTTGTTTATCACCGACAAAATCATTATCAGGGGTGAGGAACAGCATACAGTGACATTCTTTACGTTCACGCATGGGTACGCAGGGACAGTTCCAAAAAGCGGCGTTAACTTCGGCCTCTTTATCCTCATAATGGCGACAGGGACATAAAGGCGCTCCCAGGTCGTCTTTGTGTTTGGCCAGCCCTTCTATCACAACTGCGGTAACGGAAGGTTCAGAACAGAAGAATGTTCCCGTCCGTTTAGCGTATTGTTCGGAAAAATGCCGCATTGCCTCTAGGCTTTTATCGCTAGATTTTAAATTCACTTCTGGTGTAGTCATTGCTGATAAATTTTAATGTTTCTTTGCATTGTACATCACGGTCAGTGAGAGAAATCACTTTCAAACAAACTCAGAGCTTTTTGTAATTGAGGTTGTAGTTCTTGTTCGTTTTAGATAAAAATAGGGGGATATCCTTGATTAATGACCCTTTCTGCCAATGAATCTGGGTTTTGCTAGAGTAACCAACGACTAACAAAGGTTAAAGTTGATTTTTTCGGCAATAAATTTGTTCATTAATGATTGCTATATGTGAAAATTATCTGTTGATAAAGCCCTGGTGACTAGAAGTCGCAGCTATACAAACAAAGTCAGCCTACCCGGACTAAAAAAATTCAGCTGCAACCCACATAAGTGGACTTGGCTTGTGTAGATACGGTTAAATGCCCACCTAACTAAACCCCTACAACCAACAACTGATAACATGATTTATCCCGTTATTTGGCGTAATAATTCAGTATCACTGATTGATCAAACTCGCTTACCTAATGAATATATAGTGGTGGAAATTCACCGCAGTCAAGATATGGCCCAAGCTATTACCACTATGATTGTTAGAGGTGCGCCAGCAATTGGAGTGGCTGCTGCTTATGGAATGTACTTAGGGGCAAGAGAAATTGAAACTAGCGATCGCCAGGAGTTTTTAGCTAAACTAGAGAAAGTAGCCAGTTTATTGCGTTCTACCCGTCCCACTGCGGTAAATTTATTTTGGGCAATTGGTAGAATGATGCAAACGGCTTATGAGACTTTGGGAACAGTTACAGAAATTCAAGAAACTCTTTTAGAAACAGCTAAAAATATCAATGCCGAAGACTTACAAACTTGTCAAGCTATAGGCGATTATGGTTTAGGCGCATTACCACAAACCCCGGAAAAACTAATTATCCTCACCCATTGTAACGCAGGTGCTTTAGCTACGGCTGGATATGGTACAGCTTTAGGTGTAGTCCGTTCCGCTTGGAAACAAGGACGTTTAGCTAGAGTATTTGCAGACGAAACCCGTCCGCGCTTGCAAGGGGCAAAACTCACTGCTTGGGAATGTGTACAAGAAGGGATTCCAGTCACAGTAATTACCGATAATATGGCCGCCCACTGCATGAAACAAGGTTTAATAGATGCTGTAGTTGTAGGCGCTGATAGAATAGCTGCTAATGGTGACACTGCTAATAAAATCGGGACTTACAGTTTAGCTATTGTTGCCAAATCCCATCATATCCCTTTCTTTGTCGCCGCACCTCTATCCACCATAGATTTTCAAATAGCTAATGGTAGTCAAATTCCCATTGAAGAACGTCACCCAGGGGAAATTTATCAAATAGGTGAAACTATTCTCACCCCTCCAGGAGTAGAATTTTATAACCCGGCTTTTGATGTCACACCTGCGGATCTAATTACAGCCATTATTACAGAAAATGGTGCTTTTTCTCCAAGTGATTTATTAACGGCTAAAGAAAAATAAATACTTGCTTTTTTCTCTTTCCCATACAGAGTATGGGAATAAATTATAGAATTATTAACCGCAGATAAACGCAGATAAACGCGGACGAATAAATACAGATAAATACAGATTAATTTTTTTTAATTTTTGATTCCTATCCATTGGGTAACAGGGGACATTGCTTTCCAACCCAAAAATCTTGACCCAATAGGTTCAGCGCGTTGAATTGCAATCCGGGTAAAATTCCCTCCCACTTTTTCATACCATTGATATAAAATCACTTCACCCTCTAATGTCACAACATTAACAACCATTCTCCCCCCAGAAAGTAAAGCATTCCAGCAATTTTCTAGTATTTCTGGTTCTGTCACACCACCACCAATAAAAATCGCGTTGGGTGGAGGTAAATTTTCTATAACTTCCGTACTTTTACCCGCAATAATTTGTAAATTCGGTGTTCCCAAAGCAGCCGCATTATCAGCAATATAATTTATTCTAAAGGCATTTTGTTCAATAGCGATCGCTCGACATCTCCTGTCGCTTCGCAGCCATTCTATAGAAATAGAACCACAACCAGCCCCCACATCCCACAGTAACTCCCCAGGGTGAGGTGCTAAACTCGATAAAGTCACCGCCCGGACTTCTCTTTTTGTCAATTGTCCATCATGATGAAAAGCACTATCAGGTAAACCGGGAAATCTCGATAAACCAACTATTCCCTTATCAGCAGTACATTCCACAGCAATAGTATTTAAAGGGGCGATATTTTTTCCTTGCCAATTAGTAGCGATATCTGTTATAATATCCTCATTAATATTACCCATTTTTTCTAAAACGGTAATTTGACTATTACCGTAACCGCGACTTATTAAAATTTCCGCCACATTAGCCGGGGTATGTTTTCCCTCACTCAAAATTAATAATTTTGCACCAGGATAAATGTAAGATTGGACTAGAGAAACCGGACGACCACATAAACTTAAAGTTTCCACCTCCGTTAAAGACCATCCTAGTCGAGAACAAGCTAGACTAAAAGCCGAAGGTGCAGGAATAATTGTAACTTCCGAAATATTAATATCTTTAAGAATATTTGTACCCACACCATAGCATAAAGGATCGCCAGTAGCTAAAATACAAACTGCTTGGCCACGACGACTAATAATTTCTGTTATGGAAGTTTGAAAAGGTGATTTCCAGGGAATTTTTTCCCGGTGGTCGTCGGGGGGTAACATGGAAAGATGACGTTCCCCTCCAAAGATAATTTTAGCTTTGTCTAAGCAAGAAACAGCTAGGGGACTTAACCCTGCTAAACCATCTTCACCGATACCGATAATTGATAACCATTTTTGCATAATTTGTGAGGTTGTTTGTTTTGTTGGAATATCGCTTTTATTACCTTACCGTTACAGGCTATGAACTTGAAAATAGAGATTGAACAAGAGGAAGACGGACGCTTTATTGCAGAGGTGATTGATTTTCCCGCTGTGTTAACCTATGTAAACAATATAGGAAGCGGTGGCTATAAGGTTCAGGCTTTGACTTTGCGTGTTTTGTCTGATAAAGTGGCACATTATGAAGTCAAATCTGATTTGTATTGAATTAGTCTATAATTATTAAGCAAATTAATACACAAAGGAATTTAGATGCTGCGTATATTCCAAAATGCCAAAAGCGTAATATCAGTCTGTCTAGCGACATTGATTGTTGTAGTAAGCACTTTAACTATTTTTCCATCTACAGCTAGTGCAGGAGTTATAGACATAATCATTAAATGTGAATCTGGCAGCAACTGTTCGAGTACACCTTCTTTTGTAGCGGGAGTAATTGCTGGTAGTGGAGTAACGCTTATTGCTACTGGACAGGCTGAAACTATAGCTGGTAGTGTATTTATAGCAAATGCTGTACCTATAATAAGCAGTTTAGCGGTTATTGGACAAACAGCTGTAACAGCTTTAGCTCCATTAGCGGCCGCTGCTACAACTGTTGTATCAGCACCAGTTCTAGTTCCTGTAGCAGCAACACTAGCAGTAGGAGCAGTAGGTGGATACGTTGCATCTCAGGTAGTAAGCAATTTAAGCGATAACCACAGTCAAAATGTAAATTAGTAGTTTCTGATTTGCTGTATTTGACAATATTGGAAATCACCAATTTTTTAAGTCATCTGATTATTTCATAGAAGACTTGTAAACATAAAATTAATAAGCCTTCGGTTAATTTATCGAGGGTTTTTTGCTGTTAATATACATCTTTCATTTTCCCACCAAACCGCCTGAGAATGAATTCTCAGTCTCATAGCAAAAGTCTGTTAAAACAGACTTAATAAATATCAATCTTCATTCAGCTTTAGCTTAATTTTGCTATTAGCCAAGAAATTTATTTTTTGCTTTTAAAATCCAGTCAATTAAATTAGTGTTATAATTATTCTATCTATTTATAAGGAGAAATTATGAACATTGATACATCTTTAGATCAAATCATTCTTGATCAGATTAATATCATTCAACAACAAACCAACCAAGATATCAAACAAATTATTCAAACTGCAATTGATCTTTATTATCAAAAAATTAAACAGCCAGAAAATGATCCTCTTGCTTTACTTAAACAAAGTGACTTTATTGCGTGTGGAGAAGGTGATCCAGATTTGTCTAGCACTTACAAAACTCAATTAAAAACCATCTTAGAAGAATCTTTATGATTATAGCAGATACAGGATTTTGGTTAGCATTAGCAATAGGGAAAAAATCAAGACTTAATATTAAAGATTTTTGATTAAATTATCATTAGTGTATCCTTATTTATTGAAATTATGCCTACTGAAACTATTACACTACAAATACCCGAAACTATCTATCAACAGTTAGTTAATACCGCCACTGCTATGGTTCGGGCTACAATAATTAGCTTACCTATGAATAAACCCGTTACCCCTTTATTATAGTTGTTCGTAAACCTTTGTTAATGAGTGGTTGGTATCCTCTTCATGACTAAAAAAATTAACGATAGCATAAAATACTATTTTGTGGTACAATGCTAAAACTTAGGGTTGGGAAACTTCGGTGTAATTCCGGGACTGTGCCGCAGCTGTAAAGCAATTTTGGATTTGACTAAAAATCTCAAATCTAAAGTTGGGTAAGTCAGAATGCCAATTCTAGGGTATCTACTCAATTTCTGTCTCTGCGTCACACAGAGAAGGAGTCACGATTTTGCAATTTCCATTGACTGCTTGTCCAGGGTTATTTTACAATACATTAGCCCAAGATGGTTTTCTCTGTCGTCTGAGAATACCAGGGGGAATGATTAATTCTCAACAATTTGAGGCCATAGCGGATATTTCTGATCATTATGGTGGGGGCTATATTGATATTACTAACCGCGCTAATATCCAAATTAGAGAAATTAAACAAGGGATAAATATTCAAGTTCTGGAAAAATTACAAGCGCTAGGTTTAGCTTCTACTAATGCTAGTGTAGACCATATCCGCAATATTATGACTAATCCTACAGCGGGTATTGATACTCAAGAACTAATAGATACTCGTCCCTTAGTTAAAGCTTGGGAAAAATATATTACAGCACATTCTCATCTCTCCCAATTATCGGCGAAATTTAGTGTGTGTTTTGATGGTGGAGGCAAAATTTCCCTAAAAGACCGCCCCAATGATATCATCTTAGCAGCAGAATTAATTAACAGCAATATCCATTGGCGATTATATCTCAGTTATGGAGAAAAAGGAGAACCAGCCAAAGACACGGGAATTTTACTTAAACCAGTAGAGACAATAGCAGTTTTAGCAGCATTAGCAGAAACTTACCTCAAACACATAGACATTAACAACCGTTGTAAACCACGTTTACGAGAAATTATCAATCACATCACCATCGAAAAATATCTGCACCAAGTCAAAGAAGAATTAGAGCCAAACACATTTAATTTTGAATTTAATCTTGAAAAACCTTCTCTTTGCGTCTCTGCGTCTCTGCGAGAGAAAAATCTTATAGGCATTCATAGCCAGAAACAAAGCGGGTTATATTACATTGGTATTGTTTTACCTTTAGGAAGACTAGAAACCTATCAAATTCGAGGTTTAGCTAATCTTGCCAAAAGATACGGTGATGATAATATCAGGTTAACACCTTGGCAAAACCTAATATTAAGCGACATTCCCCAAAATCAAATCATAGAAGTTGAGAAAGAAATTACCAACTTGGATTTAAACTATTCACCAACGGACATCAAAAGTTTTTTAGTAGCTTGTTCTGGGAAACGAGGTTGTGCTGCTGCGGCCACAGAAACGAAAGATGATGCTTTAGACTTGGCAAAATACCTAGAAAATCTTATGATTTTAGATTGTTCGGTTAATATCCATTTTAGTGGGTGCAGTAAATCTTGCGCTCAACATACCCAAGCTGATATTACCTTACTTGGTGTTGCCGGCGGAAATTTTCCCGGTTATCAAATTTATGTTCTTGGTCATTTGCTCTATGAATATGTGACTTTAGCTAAAGTTCCAATGATCATTCAGCAAATATTGGCAGTGTATCAGCAACAACGTCTAAGTTTACAGGAATCCTTCAGCCAGTTTATTGACCGTCAAAAACACCAATTAAACCAATTATTTAGCAAATCCAGTCCAAATTCAACAGTTACAATTTTAAAATACCATGTTTGATTACATCCGTGACGCTAACGAAATATACGCTAAATCCTTTGAAATTATTCGCTCAGAATCCAATCTCCATGTGTTACCAGATGATGTAGCTAAAATTGCTGTTCGTCTGATTCATGCCTGTGGAATGACGGATATTGTCAAAGACTTAGGATATTCTTCTACAGCGGTAGAAGCTGGGAGAAAAGCCTTGATTGACGGCGCACCGATTTTGTGCGATTCTCACATGGTAGCCGAAGGGATAACAAGAAAAAGACTACCCAAAAATAATAGGGTGATCTGTACCCTAAATGATCCAGAAGTACCACAACTGGCTAAAAGATTAAAAAATACAAGATCAGCATCTGCCCTAGAATTATGGCGCTTTCATATAGAAGGGGCAATAGTGGTGATTGGAAATGCACCTACAGCACTATTTAGGCTATTGGAAATGCTAGACGAGGGAGTTCCTAAACCGGCGTTAATATTGGGTTTTCCCGTCGGTTTTGTGGGTGCGGTTGAGTCAAAAGCCGCATTGTCCGCAGATAGCCGCAATGTACCATTCTTAACTTTACATGGAAGACGGGGCGGAAGTGCGATCGCTGCGGCTGCTGTTAACGCTTTAGCAAGTGAGGAAGAGTAATGACTAATCCTGGAGGTCGTCTTTATGGAATTGGTGTCGGACCTGGAGACCCAGAACTCATTACCTTAAAAGCCTTACGTATCCTCCGTTCCGTTCCCGTTGTTGCTTATCAGTCAGCGGTAGATAAAGAAAGTATCGCCAGAAAGATTGTTTCCCCCTACCTGGATAATCATCAAATTGAGGTATTATTTCATCTTCCTCGCGCCTTAGAACCAGAAAATGCCAAATCTATCTACGACCGAGAAGTTCAACCCATTGCTGACCATTTAGCCGCTGGTCGAGACGTGGTGGTTCTCTGTGAAGGAGACCCGTTTTTTTACGGTTCATTTATGTATTTATTTACTCGATTAGCTGATAAATACAAAACAGAAGTTGTTCCTGGAGTTTCCTCACTTATGGCTTGTCCTGTGGCTTTAGGTTTGCCATTTACTTATTATAATGATGTTCTTACCGTTTTACCTGCGCCATTACCAATAGAAATACTAACTAGCCAACTTCTAACCACTGACGCGGCGGCCATTATGAAACTTGGTCGTCATTTCTCTAAAATTAGGAATCTTCTCCATGAATTGGGACTAGCTTCACGGGCTAGATATATTGAACGCGCTACAAGTACGCAACAACGTATATTACCTTTAGATGCGGTTAACCCCTTGGAAGTACCCTATTTTTCCATGATTATCATCCCTACCAAAAATAAATTGTAGGAAATTGGGAATTGATAACTCTTGATATTCATCTGCGGTTAATTACCCATTTCTATCCCGTTTAAATTCTCAATAGCTTAGTTTCGTCAAATACATGAATACAAGAGTAGTCCCAGCGGTTGTAGTTTTAAGTCAAAATAGCGTTATTGTGGGGCGGAAAATTACTAATATCTTTGCAACCGCGAAATTATACGGTTTAGCTAGTCGTACTCATGATATTGATATTAGTTTTACCAACTTTGGCGAAACTGTGCGGGAATTGTTTGCTGCTGGTACGCCAATAATTGGTGTTTGTGCGGCTGGGATTCTCATTAGAACAATTTCACCCATTTTAAATGATAAGGGACAAGAACCACCTCTTTTAGCTGTCGCAGAAGATGGAAGTGCTGTAGTACCGCTTTTAGGTGGACTGAGTGGTGTAAATGATTTAGCCCGTCAAATTGGAGAAGTGCTGAATATTAAACCAGCAATTACCACCACGGGGGATATCCGGTTTCATACCGCTTTGTTGTCTCCCCCCTGGGGATATCATTTAGCTAACCCAGAACAGGGGAAAAAATTTATTGCTGACCTATTGTCCGGGAAAAAAGTCAAGTTACTCGGAACAGCACCTTGGTTGAGGGAGAGTAATTTACCTATTGATGAAAACGGCGAGTTAAAGATTAAAATTACCGAATATTTGGGTAATTATGACTGTAATTGTTTAGTTTATCATCCTGCGACCATAGCGATCGCTCTCACCAACCCAGAACCAGATACAATTACTCAAATTCAGCAAATACTCACAAAATCTAACTTAGCATCTGTTGCTGTCGCTGGCATATTTGCACCTCTTCACTTGGCCAATAATTCCCAACTCCATGCTGTAGCTAAGGCTTTAAACGTTCCTGTCCGGTTTTTTCGGGAAAACCAACTCTCCTCCGCTTCAGCCCTAGCCTTAGCCGCCACAGGTACAGACGGTCGAATTATATCATCTTCATGTTCTTCTATTGCTGTCGCCATTTCCAGCCAAATTATCAACCCCACCACAACAGGACAAGCCCAGGGGAAATTAGCCATTATTGGTACTGGTCCTGGTGGATTTCAATGGATGTCACCACAAGTAAGGGAAATTTTGCATTCAGCTACGGATTTAGTAGGTTATAAAACTTATATTAATTTAATTGCATCCTTGGCTGTCGGCAAGCGCGTCCATGAATCAGATAATCGAGTAGAAGCAGAAAGGGCTTATCAGGCGCTAGACTTAGCCGCAGCGGGAAAATATGTAGCGGTTGTCTCTTCTGGCGACCCCGGTATTTACGCAATGGCTGCGGCGGTTTTTGAGGTTTTAGACCAATATAATAAACCAGAATGGCGCACAATTGATATTCAGGTCGCCCCTGGTATTTCCGCTATGCAAGCCGCCTCCGCCCGTATTGGTGCGCCTTTGGGACATGACTTTTGCGTAATTTCCCTATCTGATATTTTAAAGCCTTGGGAAATTATCGCCGAAAGAATCACCACTGCGGCAGTAAGTGATTTTGTGATTGCTTTCTATAACCCTGTATCAAAAAAACGCAATTGGCAACTAGCAGCCGCGAAAAAAATTTTATTAGCATACAGAAAACCTCATACACCAGTAGTGTTAGGAAGAAATCTAGGGAGAAAGGGAGAAGAGGTTAAAGTTATTACCCTAGAAGAGTTAGAACCAACATTAGCAGATATGGGAACTGTAATTATTATTGGTTCTTCCCATACTCAACAAATTCAACAAGATAATAATGTTTGGGTTTATACTTCACGTCGCTATAACTTTGAGGAATAATGTTTTTTTATTTTTTTTATATAGCAGGGAATAGTCCAGGTTTATCTGCGGTGAACTTCCCTATTTCTCTACTTGACAGCAGAAGAGAAATACTATAATTTTCAAGATATAATTCACTTAATTATGTCTAGTTTATATCTGAAAAAGACTTGATTTTTTGATTCTGATCATCAACAATAAAAACATCATGTTCCAGACATGATTGTAGCCAATAAAAGTGACAGAAGCCCTAAAAGTGTCCGCGAAAGCGGACATTTTACTTTTTTTTAAAAATATCATCTGCTATTTATGAATATTTTTAAATAAATGAACTATATTTTTGTATCTTACCCAGAGAAGAGAGTAAAGAATTAAAGGTATATGAAAATTATAAGTTACAGCAGTTTCCGAAGTTATGAGGTACAGTTAGTAATAATAAAGATAATACTGTCATGAAAGCATATTCAGTGGATCTCCGAGAAAAAATAGTTGCAGCCCATATTGAGGAA